>JBGQGT010000202.1:0-4771 GCA_041497595.1 Gammaproteobacteria bacterium | reverse complement strand
GAAAATCACGCCGGGCAGGCGCTCGCCCTGGCGGGCGATGACCGTGCCGCGCCGGCAGTGTTCGATACGGGTGTGCGAGGCGATCTGCGCGACGTGGGACCGGCCTACGTCGCGGAACAGGGGCAGGTTGGAGACGACCCCTTCGATGAGTTGCAGGTCGCGGCCGTTGCCGTGGGCCCCGCTACGGCCGTTCACATGGTGCTGCAGAAGCATCGATGCATCCCCTTTTCGCGATGCACAAATGATGCTTTAGCCATGATCCCGCGCTTTGACCAAGATCAACACAACGGAACGGGCACAAAATCGTCTGTGCAAAAAAACAACATCGCTCGTAAGCGGTTGACTTGCGTCAACCTTACGTAATATAGATGAGCATCCCTTCAGTCAGGAATGGCAATATCGCCCGCAGATGAGCAGTGCAACAAAAATCGACGTCCAGCCTCGATTCTCCAGGGAAGGAAAACACGACATGATTTCTCGCGGACCTGTCGCGGGCGCGCGGTTTCTCGCGCTGGCCGCATCTGCGGTGCTGATGTTCATCGGCACGGCAATGGTTGCCCCGCAGCGCGGCTACGCGCAGGCGCCCGGCCCCGATGTCTGCGCCGGCTGCCATGAGGCGCAAGTCAACTACTACAAGAATTCCGTGCACGGCCAGAAAGGCAATACGCGCGGCCCGTCCAATGCGGGCGAATGCACGACCTGCCACGGCGACGCGACCGAGCACGTCAAGGCCGGCGGCGGCAAGGGCGTCGGCGGCATCAAGAACCCCGGCGGCAAGAGCGCGTCGATGGATGTCGATCACAAGAACGCGATCTGCCTGACCTGCCACGCGGGCGGCAGCAAGCGCACGCACTGGGAAGGCAGCACGCACCAGGCGCGCGGCAATGCCTGCACCAGCTGCCACACCATGCATACGGCGGACAAGGTCCTGACCAAGATCACCCAGCCCGAAGTCTGCTTCACCTGCCACAAGCAGCAGCGCATCGACGCGAACCGGATGTTCCGGCACCCGATCCTGGAAGGGAAGGTGGTCTGCTCGGATTGCCACAATCCCCATGGGTCGATCGGCCGGGCGCTGATGAAGCGCGACAGCGTGGTTGAGACCTGCTACCAGTGCCATGCCGAGAAGCGCGGGCCGTTCGTCCATGCCCATGAGCCGGTGAACGAAGACTGCTCGATCTGCCACAACCCGCACGGCACGGTGGCGGACAGCATGCTCAAAACGCGGCCGCCGTTCCTGTGCCACCAGTGCCACACGCCGCACGGCGGCACGATAGCAACATTGAGGGGACAGCCGGGGGCGGCCACTGGTGCCCTTACCGGCAAGGCCAGCATCAACTTGACCCAGGGAAGGGGTTGCCTGAATTGCCATACGCAGATTCATGGCGGCAACAACCCGAGCCTGACTCATCCCACGCCGCAGTTCATGTTCCGCTGAGAAAGGGCGAATTGCCATGAAGACCTCGACACAAAGTCTTGGCTTGAGCCGGACATTGGTTGCCCTTGCCGTGGCTCTGGCGTTCGGCCCGGCGCGCGCGCAGGAAGGGGGCGGGCTCGCACCGCTTGCCACTGCGCCCGTAAGCGCGATCAGCGTAGGCGTGGGCGTGGCGAGCGGCGACGAAAAGGACCGCGCGCGCTTCGGCCTGTTCAACGGCCTGCGCACGCACGACATCAACGGGCTGCTCGGTTTCGGTTACTACAACCGCGACGCGGAGTCGGGGCGGTGGATGAGCCTCGAGGGCCGCAACCTCGGCCTCGACAACCGCGAGCTGGGCTACTCCTACCGCAGGCTGGGCGACCTCAAGTTCAACGTCGACTACAGCGAGATCACGCGCCACGATCCGCGCACCATCAACACCAGCCTGGCCGGCGCGGGAACGACTTCGCCGAGGGTGTCGCTCCTCGCCACGCCCGGGACCGGGCAGGACCTGAATCTCGAGCTCAAGCGCAAGAGCATCGGCCTGATCGTCGAAAAGCAGTTCGGCAGCTACCAAGTCGAGGTCAATTTCAGGAACGAAGACAAGGACGGCGCGCGCTTCTGGGGCAGGGGATTTGCCTGCAGCGGCAGTTGGGTAACGGCGGGTGTCTGCACAACACCTGGCCCAGCGGCGATCCTGATGCTGCCGGAACCAGTCGACTCCACGATCCGGCAGCTCGATCTCAAGCTGAACTATTCCGGCGAAAAGTTGCGCTTGAGCGGCGGCTACTACGGGTCGTTCTACACCAACAACAACGGCACGCTCAGGCCAAGCATCAACGGCGGTCTCGGAAACCAGAATGGCTTAGCGAATGCGGCGGATGCGGGGCTCAGTGCGTACTTGGGCACGCCAATGGCCCTGTGGGCCGACAACCAGGCGCACCAGCTCTTCCTGGCCGGCAATTACGCGATCACGCCGAAGACGCGCGCGACCTTCAAGTATTCGTACACCAAGGCGACCCAGAACGAGAGCTTCGCCGGCATGGGATTGACCGGCGCGCCCGCCGGCAGGAACGACCTGGGCGGGGAGATCGACACCACCAGGGCGCAGGTCGGCATCTCGGCGCATCCGCTGGAGAAACTCCATCTGCACGGCGACCTCACCTACGAATCGAAGAAGAACAAGACGCCGCTTGCCTATTACAACATCTTCGGCGGGACTGCTACACCGACTGCTGCAAACACCTTTACCAACGGCAATCAGTCGCCCGAGAAGTACGATGCCAAGCTGGAGGCGAACTACCGGCTGCCGCTGAACGTTCAGTTGATCGGCGGCATGCAGTACGAGCACGAGGATTCCGGCACCTTCACGCCGACCGAGGTCGCCGGCGGCATCAACGGGCTCAGGCAGAAGATGGAGGAAACCACTTTCCGGGTGGAGTTGAGGAAATCGATGTCCGAGACCTTCACCGGCGCCGTCAGCTATGTCTCCAGCCGCAAGAAGGGAGACTCGCCCTGGTTGAAACCGCTCAGCCTGCCGTCCACGGGAGTGATCGAGGCGAGTCCCGATTGCCAGTTCACGGCCACGAACGCCTGCGTCTATAACCGCACCGCCATCTTCCCGTTCATCTACATGGATCGGGAGCGGGACAAGGTGAGGTTGACGGGCAACTGGATGCCGATCGATAAGTTGTCCCTGCAACTGTTCTGGGACGACGGCACGGACAAGTTCCATGGCCCGACCGAGCACGGCCTGCGGGTTACCAGGATGGGCAACTACGCCCTGGACGTAGGCTACGTGATGTCCGACGCGTGGAAGCTCAATGCCTACACGTCCTACGGCAGACAGTCGAGGGACTCCGGCCATTCGACCGGCTACGACGCCCTCGTCACGGACAGGGCCCTCAGCTTGGGCGCAGGTATTGCCGGCAAGGCTACGGGACGGCTGCAGGTCGGCGCCGACCTTCTGTGGCTCCATGACAAGCTGGTCTACTTCCAAACCGCGGATGCGCTCGCTACCCCTACGAACAACACTTTGCTCAATACTACGGGAGGACTGCCGGACGTCACTTACAAAGTGCTTCAGCTGAAGATGTATGGCGAGTATGCGCTGCAGAAGAACGCCTACCTGCGTCTCGATATGATCCACTATCGCTCGTTCTTCAACGAATGGACCTACAACTTCAACGGCACGCCGTATCTCTACAGCGACAATACGACGCTCGGCGCCAAGGAGAGGCAGATCGTCACATTCGTCGGCGCGAGCTACGTCTACAAGTTCATGTAGGTCCGCAAGTTGTTGCGCCCGGTCAACCCGATCCGCCCTCAGGGCGTTATAGGAGGGACTGGTAACAACTCTGACGAAAGGCAATGCGCCATGAAGGCAAGTCTGTTTGTCCTGGTTACTGTGGGGGTCCTCGCTGCGAGTCCGGGTTATGCCCAATCGGGTGCGGATGTCCTGAAGGCCAAGGGATGTCTGAATTGTCACGAGATGGACAAGAAAAAGGTGGGTCCGTCGTTTAAGGACGTGGCGGCGAAGTACAAGAGCGACAAGCAGGCGGCGCAGACCCTGGTTGGCAAGCTCAAGGAAGGCAAAGGGCACCCGAAAATCGCCGCTTCCGATGCCGAGCTCAAGGCGGCCGTCGGGCACGTGCTGGCCACGAAATAACGCACGCCAGGGTGGCGTTCTTGAACTCCAAGGCGCTGTGGACGGCGGCGCTACTGGCGTTCATGACGTGCATAGCGTCGCAGGCGGCCGAGGCCCAGCGCAGCGGCAAGCAAGTGGTCGAATCCACGTGCGTCACCTGCCATGGCACGGGGGCCCGCGGTGCGCCGAAACTCGGCGACCGCAAAGTGTGGAGCAAGCGCGCTGCGCAAGGCCTCACCAGCCTCACGCAACACGCGCTCAAAGGCATCCGCGAGATGCCGGCGCACGGCGGCAATCTGGAACTCACCGATCTCGAGATCGCGCGCGCGGTCGCCTACATGGTCAATCGCTCGGGCGGCCGCTGGGTCGAGCCGGCCAGCGCGCAGGACCTGGCCGCCGAACGCAGCGGCGTGCGGATCGTGCAGGCCCAGTGCGCGAAGTGCCATCAGACCGGGGTTGGCGGCGCACCCAGGATCGGCGACCGCGCGGCGTGGACGCCGCGGCTCAAAGACGGCCTCGACAACGCGATTCGAGTGGCGATTCGCGGGCATGGAGGCATGCCGCCCCGCGGCAACAAGGCCGACCTGACCGACGCCGAGGTGCGCAACGCGGTCCTCTACATGATCAACCCGGGCGCTGCGTCCGGGCAGGGCGCCCCGGCGGCGGCGCGCACGGCTCCCGGGTACAAGTCCGCAGGCGGGATGCAG
>JBGQGT010000201.1:0-4809 GCA_041497595.1 Gammaproteobacteria bacterium | reverse complement strand
GTTCCTGATGCCTGACCCGGAGAAATCATGACCGCTGCCCCGACCCCGTTCCGGCTGCATGTCGGCGACGACGTGCTCGCCGATCTCAAGTCGCGTCTCGCGCGCGTGCGCTGGCCGGACGAAGTGCCGGACAACCACTGGAAGTACGGAACCGATCTGCCTTACCTGAAATCGCTGGTGGAGTACTGGCGCGAGCGCTACGACTGGCGCAAGCACGAAGCCGGGATCAACCGCTTCAACCAGTACAAGGTCAGGCTCGCCGGAATCGACGTGCACTACATCCGCGAGGAAGGCAAAGGCCCGAAGCCGATGCCGCTGTTGATCTCGCATGGCTGGCCGGGATCGGTGCACGAATTCCACAAGCTGATTCCGATGCTCACCGATCCGGGGCGCTTCGGCGGCGACGCGGCAGACGCGTTCACTGTGGTCGCGCCGTCGCTGCCTGGGTACACCTTCTCCTTCACGCCGAACCAGCAGCGCTTCTCGGTCGAACAAATTGCCGACGTATTTGCGGAGTTGATGACCGGCGTACTCGGTTACAAGCGCTTTGCCGCGCAGGGCGGCGACTGGGGCGCGTTCGTCACCTCGCGGCTGGGTTACGCCTACCCGCAGCATCTGGCGGGCATTCACCTGAATCTGCTTGGGCTCAGGCGCGACACGGCGATGCCGGAAAATCCTGACGATGACGAACAGCGTTACTTCGAGGAGCGTGCGCACTGGATCAAGGAAGAAACAGGCTACGCCTGGATCCAGGGCACCAAACCCCAGACGCTGGCCTACGCACTCACCGATTCGCCGGTCGGGCTGGCGGCGTGGATCGTCGAGAAGTTCCACACCTGGAGTGACCATAAGGGCGACCTCGACGGCTACATCGGCCGCGATGCGATGCTCACCAACATCATGCTGTACTGGGTGAGCGGCGCGATTGGCTCGTCGTTCTGGCCCTACTACGCGCGCATGCACGGTCCCTGGCCAATCCCCGACGGCGCGGTAATCAAGGTGCCGATGGGCTACGCCGAGTTCCCCAAGGAAATCCTGCGTCCGCCGCGCTCGCTGGCGGAAAAGATGTACGGCGACATCCGCCGCTGGACCAGGATGCCGAAGGGCGGGCACTTCGCCGCGCTCGAACAGCCGGAACTTCTGGCGCAGGAAATCCGCGAGTTCTTCCGGCCGCTGCGCTAAGGCGGGCCGCGTGCAAGATGGAGTTGCCGTAAGAACGGTTAAGGCGTGAAGACGCGAAGGGTGCCCCGCAAGGGGATACCGGCCTTTGGCCATAAATGAGTGAAGGGGTGACGACGCCTCCCGTGAGCGGAACCCCTTAATCCCCGAACCCTCGACGAAGCCCCGCGCATCCGGGGCTTTCTGTCGGGGGCGGGGCGATGACTGATGCATAGCCGGCGCGTTCCAGTTCGCCCAGGTGCGCGAAATCTTCCGGGAGGTCCACATCGAATGCGAGCCCCGCACTTTCTACGGTTACGCATTGCATGCCGAGCTGCCGCACGTGTTCGAGATGGCGCACAAAGCTTCCCGGCCCGAAGGAAAAAGCGAATTCCAGCGACGGTTCCAGGCACAGGCCATTGGTCCCTTGCCGGGCCCGGTCCGGCGCGACGCCGACGCTGTGAGCCGACCCGGCGTCTGCGAGGCGTCGCAAGTCCTCCGCGTCCAACAGTGGAAGATCGCACGGGACTACCAGCATGTGCGACGCGCCCAGACGCCGGACTGCGAGTTGCGCTTGCCGCAACGCGCCGTTCAAGCCGACGCACGCGCATTCCTCGAGCACCTGCGCCCCGAACTCGGCCGCGCGTGTACGCGTTTCGCTGCACCCGCTGACCAGCAGGGTCCGCTCCAGACCGGGAAATTGTGCGGCTCGCTCGAGTGTGCGCAGGAGCAGTCGCTCCAGGAACGCGCGGCGCCGCATGGGGTCAAGTGCCGGCGCCAGCCGGCTCTTGCCTTCGCGCAGGGACTTCATCGGCACGACCAGCCAGACACTCATGCCCTGGCTCTTCTTGCCGCGGGTGAAGCGAAAAGGCGGGTGAATTCGATGACCCGCCCGGCAAGTGCCGGCCGATCCCCCGGATCGTTCATGACGGTCGCCGTCGCGAGTGGGCGGATTCCCAGCCGCTCAATGGAGGCGCTCAGGGCCGCATCGGCGTGATCCACGACCAATGCGTCGATGAGGCCTTGATAGAATCGCGCGACCTCCACCGACGAAGGCTCCTTCCCCAGCTCGCGCATGATCTTGGCGGCAGGGCCCTTGAGCGCCTGTCCGGCGACGATGGGCGACACGGCGATCGCAGGCACCCGCCGGCGCTCGAGCGCGCTTCGCACTCCGGGGAGTGCGAGGATGGGAGCCACGCTCAAGTGCGGGTTCGACGGACAGATGACCACGGCGCTCAGCGATGGGCTGTCGAGGGCCGCGCGGAAAGCGCTCGCGATCCGCGCCCGTTCGGCGCCGGCGAATTCCAGGTTCGTCACGGCCGGCTCGGCGTGCCGGCGCACGAAATAATCCTGAAAGCTCAGTACGCCCTCGACGGTGTGCACGAGGGTGCGTACCGGGTCATCGCTCATCGGCGTGATGCAGTGGCGGATGCCCAGGCTTACGCACAACGCCCGGGTGACGGCGGAGAGGCTCTCCCCGGTGCGCAGCCGCCGCGTGCGCTCGACATGGGTGGCGAGGTCGCGGTCACCGAGGCGGAACCAGGTCTCTGAGCCCAGTGCCTCCAGGCTCTGCATGAAGTTCCAGGTTTCTGCTGCAATACCCCAGCCCCGCGACGGATCGTTGATGCCCGCCAGCGTGTACATCACCGTGTCCAGATCGGGGGAAACATTCATCCCCAGATGCTCGAAGTCGTCCCCGGTGTTGACGACAACCGTCAGTTCATCGGGAGCGAGCACATCCGCGAGGCCCTTGGCGAGCTTCGCCCCTCCAACGCCGCCGGCAAGCGCGAGGATCACGGTTCGCCGTCCTCGTAGCGGGCGACTTCGCAGACTGGACGGCGCCTGAACGGCTTGCCCTGGTCTGCCGGATAACCCAGCGTGACGAGCGCTTGCGGCTCCCAGTCGGAGGGAAGTGCAAGCGCCGCCGATACCGCTTCCGGGCAGAACAGCGGCGCGCACATCCAGCATGCGCCCAGGCCCGCGGCATGCGCGGTCAGCAGCAGATTCTGGGCGGCCATCGCTGTTCCCTGCGCTGCCATCAGTCGCTCTGCCTGATTGCGCTTTTCGTCGGGGTAGCGGTCCATGTCCGCCATGGTCATGCAAACCAGGATGAGTACCGGTGCGCCGGTGAGGCGCGAGTGGGAACGCGCCACGTCGGCGTCGATGGCGTCCGCGGCATCGCCGTCGCGCTGCCGATCCGCGCGCAGCCTCTCGCCCATGGATCGGGCGAGGTTTTCCTTCGCTGCCTGTGTCTCGATCACGAGGAAACGCCACGGCTGGCGATTGTGGGCGGACGGTGCCGTGACCGCAGTCTCAAGAAGAGAATCGACCAGCTCGCGTGCAACCGGCAACGGCAGATAACGCCGGATCGAGCGACGTCCCGCGACAGGATCGGCGAAGAAGATAGCGTGGGCCGGGTCGTTTGCCAGGCGATTTTCCTTGGCGCCCATGGTTATCGGAACAAGTCCATTTCCTTGGGGCGGATCAACTCGGCTGCGCATCCGTCGTGCGCTTCGCCAGGCAGACCGCGGATCAGTACGATGGGCGTGCCTTCGTCGGACTGGCCCATCAACAGCGACGCGGCCGCCGCCAGTTCGTCGGCCAGGCCGACTTGCGTGATGCGTAGCGCCCGCCCAAACAGATCGGGCTTGCCGCGCAGGTCGAGCAATGCCGGCACGCCGCTGGCGCCGATGGCAACGCCCACCGTGCCGTTGCGCCAGGCGCGGCCGTGGCTGTCGTTGATGATCACGCCAACATCAACCGCCGCGTGCTGCAGCAGTGCGTGCCGCAATTGCCTGCACTCGCCATCCGGGTCGCGCGGCAGCAGCAGCGCCCGGGTCTCTTGCGCATTGTCCTCCACGTTCGAAAAGTCGATACCGGCGTTCGCCATCACGAACCCGAGGCGGTGCACCACCACCATGACGTCGCGCCGGGCGCGCAGCACTTCAGAGGATTCGCGGAGGATGAGCTCGATGACGCGCGGGTCCTTTTCGACGACCCTGGACAACTCCAGCGCGCGAGGGGATGGCGTCACCGTAGCCAGATCCACATGGCAGCCCCGGGCCTTGGACACGATCTTCTGCGCGAGCACCAGCACGTCGCCGGACGCCAGTTTCTCGCCGGAGCGCGAAACGGCGCCGACGATCGTCTCGCACAGATCGTCGCCTTCGCGCACCAGCGGCACGCCGGCCAGGGCGATGAGCCGAAGCTCGCGTTTGCCGGCCGCTTTCGCCGGGCGTGCGCCCGCATCCGCCATGGCACCCATCAGTGCTCCGCGGCGTCCAGGCGGGTGATGCGGATGCCGGCGCCGCCGTGAATCTTGTAGCGGGAATTGATCGCGATCAGGACCGACGTCAGCGCCTCGGCAGCCGCGGAGTTGGCGATGGACCCGGCGTGTATGCCGCGCAGACCGATGTCCCCGGCAAGCTTGATGACCGTCTCGCGCGCGGGCGCATCGTCCCCGCACACCAGCACGTCGCACTCCACTTCATGACCAAGGTCCTGCAGGAGATGCGCCGCCACGTTCTGGAATGCCGAGACGACCCTGACGGATTCGCCCAGCAAGGCCTGGATCGCCGCCACGGCCGAGCCGCCCTCGGGGAGCTGGACGCGCGCGACCTTCGGGGGCACCAGCGGCACGGTGGTGTCGAC
>JBGQGT010000200.1:0-4834 GCA_041497595.1 Gammaproteobacteria bacterium | reverse complement strand
TCGGATGCCCCTTCAAGTACAACCGTTCGAGCGAAACAAACGCGGGCACCATTACCTGAAGGTGCGCAAGCAAGGCATGTGTTCAGAAGCGGTCGCGCGGGGCCGAATGCGGGCGAAAACGCTTGCATCCACATACCGAATCGGATAAATATAGCGGCTGAAAACCCCAACATTTTCAACAACACACACGGTGGCTTTTTGCCGCCGTGTGCTTTTTCTGAGCGGGCAAAATCACCCGGGTGGGTAAGACCATGCAACACCTGATGAACACCTACGGCAGGCAGGCCATTGCGTTCTCGCGCGGCGAGGGTTCCTGGCTCTGGGATCTGGAAGGCAAGCGCTATCTGGACTGCCTGTGCAGCATCGCGGTCTCGGGCATCGGACACGCGCATCCCCGCCTGACCGCGGCCATCCGGGAACAGGCCGGGCGCCTCATTCATATCTCCAATCTCTACCGGATTCCCGAGCAGGAGCTGCTCGCCTCCAGGCTGTGCGCGCTCGCGGGGATGGACAAGGTGTTCTTCTGCAATTCCGGCGGCGAGGCCAATGAAGCGGCGATCAAGCTTGCGCGCCTTCACGGTCATCACAATGGCATCGAGTCGCCCGCGATCATCGTCATGGAAAAGGCCTTCCATGGCCGTACCATCGCCACGCTTTCCGCCACCGGCAGCCGCAAGGTTCAGGCAGGCTTCGAACCGCTGCTCAGCGGCTTCGTGCGCGTGCCGTACGACGACCTGCCGGCGCTCGACCAGGTGGCGGCGCTCAATCCCAATGTCGTCGCCGTGCTGGTGGAGCCGGTGCAAGGCGAAGGCGGGATCAATGTTCCCGATGACGGTTATCTTGCACACCTTCGCAAGGTCTGCGACGCGAAAGGCTGGCTGTTGATGCTCGACGAGGTGCAGAGCGGCATGGCGCGCACCGGCAAATGGTTCGCCTATCAGCATACCGGCATCAACCCCGACGTCATCACGCTCGCCAAGGGACTGGCAAACGGCTTTCCGATCGGCGCATGCCTGGCGAGCGGCGCGGCGGCGGATGTCTTCACGCCGGGCAAGCACGGCTCGACCTTCGGCGGCAATCCTCTGGCCTGCGTCGCGGCGCTGACCACGCTCGCCGTCATCGAAGACGAGGGCCTCGCGGCGCGTGCCGCCAAGCTCGGCGACATCATCCGCGAAGGTATTGGTGCAAAGCTCGCAGGCGTGGCCGGCGTCAAGGATATCCGCGGCAAGGGGCTGATGATCGGGATCGAGCTCGATCGTCCCTGCGGCGATCTGGTCGAGCGCGGTCTCGAGGCCGGCCTGCTGATCAACGTCACCGCCGACACCGTGGTGCGGCTGCTGCCGCCGCTGAACATGAAGGACACGGAAGTGCAATTGCTGATCGACGGCGTGAGCAGCGTCATCAGGACGTTTCTGACCGCCAGCAAGGCCGACGCCGCAGTCACCCATTGACGGACCATTTCATGGCGTCTCCGAAGCACTTTCTGCAGTTCAAGGACCTCGGGCGGGACGAGCTCGAATACCTGTTTGGGCGCACGCGCTGGATCAAGCAGCAGTTCAAGGCCTACCAGCCGCACCACCCGCTGTTCGATCGCACGCTGGTGATGATTTTCGAGAAGCAGAGCACGCGCACCCGGCTGTCGTTCGAGGCCGGCATGCACCAGCTCGGCGGCTCGGCGATCTTCCTCAGTACCCGCGATTCGCAGCTCGGCCGCGGCGAGCCGGTGGAAGACGCGGCCCAGGTGATTTCGCGCATGTGCGACATCGTGATGGTCCGCACCTTCGAGCAGGAGATCATCGAGCGTTTCGCCGCGCACTCGCGCGTACCGGTGATCAACGGGCTGACCAACGAATACCACCCCTGCCAGATCCTTGCGGATATCTACACCTTCATCGAGCGGCGCGGGCCGATCGGCGGCAAGACGGTGGCGTGGATCGGGGACTCGAACAACGTCTGCAACACCTGGCTGCAGGCTGCCGAGGTATTGGGTTTCAACGTACACGTTTCCACCCCGCCCGGCTACGAAGTCGAGCCGGAACGCGCCGGGCTCTACGGCACCGATCACTACGAGGAGTTCGACGACCCCATGGAAGCGGCACGCGGCGCCGACCTGGTCACCACCGACGTGTGGACCAGCATGGGCTTCGAGGCGGAGAACGAAGAGCGCAAGCGCGATTTCGAGGATTGGCAGGTGGATGCGGAAATGATGCGGCTTGCCAGCCCCGATGCCTTGTTCATGCACTGCCTGCCCGCCCATCGCGGAGAGGAAGTCGCCGCCGGGGTGATCGACGGCCCGCAAAGCGTGGTGTGGGAGGAAGCCGAGAACCGCTTACATACCCAGAAAGCGTTAATGGAATACCTGCTTCTGGGTCGCATGGAAGAAAATCGGAAATCAAAATAGACAGAATGGTTGTTGGCAGTAACCAAGCCCGGGGGGGACAGGCGCTCGCGGCGCGTAGAGGCGTCGCGATCGGGAATAATGCAATTACTCTTAGGAGCCGAACATGATCGACAGAATCGTCATACCCCGCATCTTTCTGCTGCTTGCGCTGCTGCTTTCCGCCTTCGGTGCGTTCGCCGCCGGCGACGAGGACGTCGCCTGGATCGCCGATAGCCGCGGCTGCAAGGTCGCCAACCCGTTCCCGCAGCCGGGCGAATCCATCAAATGGAGCGGTTCCTGCAAGAACGGCCTGGCTGACGGCAACGGCGTACTGGAATGGTTCGTCAACGCCAAACCCTCCGACCGCTACGAAGGCACGCTCAAGCAAGGCTGGGCCGAGGGCAAGGGAACGCTGCTGCGCGAAGGCGGCCGATATATCGGCGACTGGAAGCGCAGCCTCCAGGACGGCAACGGCCGTTACGACGCAGCCGACGGCAGCTGGTACGAGGGCGAGTGGAAGGATGGCCAGCCGCACGGGCACGGACAGTACCAGACGCCGGACGGACGCCTGTTCAGCGGCACCTGGGAAAACGGCGTGTACGAAGGCAATATGGAAGACGATCCCAACAAGACTTGAGAAAGACCAGAAATATCGTGAAGAAGAAAGCGGCAACGAAACCCATCAGAAAAGTGGTGCTCGCCTATTCCGGCGGGCTGGACACGTCGGTTATCCTGAAGTGGCTGCAGGACACCTACGGCTGCGAAGTCGTCACCTTCACCGCCGACATCGGCCAGGGCGAGGAGTTGGAGCCGGCGCGCCGGAAAGCCCGGAAGTTCGGCGTCAAGCAGATCTTCATCGAAGACCTGCGCGAAGAATTCGTTCGCGATTTCGTCTTCCCGATGTTCCGCGCCAACGCCGTGTACGAGGGTGAATACCTGCTCGGCACCTCGATCGCGCGCCCGCTCATCGCCAAACACCTGGTCGAGATTGCGCGCAAGACCGGCGCAGACGCGATCTCCCACGGCGCCACCGGCAAGGGCAACGACCAGGTGCGTTTCGAACTCGGCGCCTACGCGTTGATGCCGGATGTCAAAGTGATCGCCCCGTGGCGCGAATGGGACCTGCTGTCGCGCGAGAAGCTGCTGGCGTATGCCGACAAGCATGGGATCCCGGTGGATTTCAAGAAGCGGAAAGGCGGCGGCGCCCCTTATTCGATGGACGCCAATTTGTTGCACATTTCCTACGAGGGCGGGATTCTCGAGGACCCGGACTTCGAGCCCGAAGAGTCGATGTGGCGCATCACCGTCTCGCCCGAGAAGGCGCCGAACCGGCCCGAATACGTGGAGCTGACCTACCGCAGGGGCGACATCGTCGCTGTGAACGGCAGCAAGATGACGCCGGCGCAAGTGCTTACCAAGCTCAATCAGCTCGGCGGCAAACACGGCATCGGGCGGCTCGACATCGTGGAAAACCGCTATGTGGGAATGAAGTCGCGCGGCTGCTACGAGACTCCGGGCGGCACCATCATGCTGAGGGCACACCGCGCAATCGAATCGATCACGCTGGATCGGGAAGTGCTCGCATTGAAGGACGATCTGATGCCGCGTTATGCGCGCATGATCTACAACGGCTACTGGTTCAGCCCGGAGCGCGTGCTGCTGCAATCGCTGATCGATAACTCGCAGCAGACCGTCAACGGCACGGTGCGGCTCAAGCTGTACAAGGGTACGGTATTGGTCGTCGGGCGCGCCTCGAAGACGGATTCCCTGTTCGACTCGAGGATCGCCACTTTCGATGACGACAAGGGTGCCTATAATCAGGCCGATGCGGCCGGCTTTATCCGCCTGAACGCGCTGCGCCTGCGCATCGGAGCCAGGCGCAGGAACAGGAAATAGCGACTGGCCGGGCCACCGCGGGACGCCGTTCGGCGGGAGGCCGAAGAAACACCAAACCGGGAGGGAAACATCATGCCCAGTTTCGACATCATTTCCGAGGTCAACCAGGTCGAGCTGAAGAACGCCATCGACCAGACCAACAAGGAAGTTTCCAATCGTTTCGACTTCAAGGGGTCGGACGCGCGCGTCGAGCTCGCCGACAAGAACCTGACCGTGTTTGCCGACGATGACTTCAAGATCGCACAGGTCTATGACGTGCTGATCGCCAAGATGGCCAAGCGCAACGTGGACGTACGCGCGCTGCAACGCGCTAAGTCCGAGAAGATCGGCGGCGACAAGATGAAGGAAGTGATCACCGTCAGGGTCGGTGTGGACCAGGAACTCGGCAAGAAGATCCAGAAGATGGTCAAGGACAGCAAGCTCAAGGTTCAGGCCAGCATCCAGGGAGACGTGGTGCGCATCTCCGGCGCCAAGCGTGACGATCTTCAGCAGGTAATCACGATGATGAAGAAGAACGTGACGGACTATCCGCTGCAGTTCGCCAATTTCCGCGATTGA
>JBGQGT010000199.1:0-4867 GCA_041497595.1 Gammaproteobacteria bacterium | reverse complement strand
CGCCGGTGGTCGCGTCCGACTGCGTGGTGATGGGTGATGGTGCCGCCGAGCGCATTGAGCACCTCGGACGCGGCGATCTTGATCGCCCAGCATTGCTCGACCAGACGGCGCTTGTCGCCGAGCGCGTGGAAACTGAAATAAGGCGCCGGCCCGTCCGGGTAGACGTGGGTGAAGCGGCAGGTGACCACGCCTTTCCTTCCGGTGACTTCCCAGATCGCGCGCTCGGTTGCGGCTTTGACCCTGGCGTGGAAATCGGGAAAGCGGTCCCAGGTGATCGAAGTCTCGAAAGTGTCGGCGATGATCCCGCGCGGCGTCAGGACTTCGCGGTAGTAGGGCATGCGCAGGAAGCTGTCGCGCCATTGTCCGGCCGCTCCCTGGCGCTGTGCGCCGTCGGTATTGAGCACCCTTTCGTCGTACTCGCCTGCGTTTGCGCGCACGATCTCGAGCGCGCGCTGCAGGTTCGCCTCCTGCGGCCGGTCGGCGGATTCGAAAGTCAGCACCAGAATCGAATGCCTGCCGTCGCCGGCGCCATTTACCAGCGCCTCGCCGGCATCGAGCAGTCGCGTATTGGCCGGATACAGATGCGACTGGCTGATGGCGCGCACGCACTCCGCCGCCTGGTAGAAATCCTTGAAACGCGCGGAGGTTGCGGCGCGAAAGGTCGGGCGTGGCCGCAGCCGCATCCAGGCTTCGGTGATGATGCCAAGTATCCCTTCGGAGCCGATGAAAAGCCTGTCGGGGCTGGGCCCGGCGCCCGACCCCGGCAGCCGGAAGGATTCCAGGGTACCGGCCGGAGTCACCACGCGCAGGCTCTCGACGAAATCGTCTATGTGGGTGTAGAGCGTCGCGTAGTGGCCGCCGCTGCGGGTGGCGATCCAGCCGCCCAGCGTGGAGAACTCGAAGGACTGCGGGAAATGGCGCAGCGTCAGGCCGCTGGGCTTGAGCTGGCTTTCCAGCGCCGGCCCGTAAGTGCCGCCCTGTATGCGCGCCGCCTGCGAGGTCGTGTCGATCTCGAGCACGCGCCCAAGGTGCTTCAGGTCGATGGTGACCACGTGCCGGTCGGTGCGCGGCGGCTCGACGCCGCCGACCACGCTCGAACCTCCGCCCCAGGGAATGGCAACGGCGTTCACCGAATCGCACCAGTCGAGAACGGCGACGATCTCGCGCTCGTCGCGCGGGAAAGCCACCACGTCCGGCGGATTCGCGAAGTCGCGCGCAAAAATCCTGGCGCTGTCGAAGAAAGACCGGCCGTAGCTGTGCAGCAGCCGCTGGTAATGCTCGGTCGAGCACACTTCGCGCAGGCTTTCCGGCGGCGTCACTCGCGGCGCGCGCAAGCGGATTTCCTCCGCGCGGGGTGCGGGAGTCACGTCGTAAGCCGCAATCCCGAAACGACGCGCGTATGCGGCCTCGAGCGCGCTCACCTCATCCGGGCGCAGCACCTCGGTTTCAAGGCCCCAGCCCCAGAACTTGAGTCTCCCCGGCACCCGCTTTTCCTACTGCTCTCTATGCCAGGTCTGTGTGCGGCCTATCAGCGAAATGCCGATGAAACCGCGCACTTTGAGACTCTTGCCGTCCTCGGACAGGCTCATCTTGGCGCGATAGATCTTGCCGTTCTTCGGGTCGAGAATTTCGCCGCCGGACCAGCCGTCGCCATCCTTCTTCAACCCCCACAGTATGGTCATGCCGACGATCGGCTTGTCCTTGCGCTCGTCCTTGCACTCCTTGCACAAGTGCGCCGGGTCGTCGCCGGGCTGGTCGTAAATCTTTTCCACCACGCCCTTGAACTCGCCGTTGACCTCGGTGATGCGGATGATCGAGCGCTCGTTCTTGGTTTTGTCGTCGATGGATTTCCACACGCCTGCCGGGCTCGACGTGTCTGCGAGCGCGCCGCCTGCCAGCATCACCATCAACATCGCCGGCACGAGTTTCATCGCTTCCATGGTTCATTTCCTCCTGGTCACGTTCGAAATCCGGGATTGCACCACTGCCGGGGGCGCTACGCGCATTTTCTCGATGGCTTTCCAGTCCCAGTCGATTCCCAGCCCGGGCGCATCAAAAGCATAGGCAAACCCCTTATCGATCTTCATCTGGTTGCGCATGATGACGTCGAGTTGCGGGATGTATTCCACCCAAGGGGAATTGGGCACCGCGGCGCACAGGCCGACATGCAGCTCCATCAGGTAATGGGGGCAGATCGGCATGTTGAACGATTGCGCGACATGCGCGCATTTCAGCCACGGCGTGATGCCGCCGATGCGGGCCGCGTCGGTCTGGACGATGGAGCAGGCGCCGCGCTGCATGTACTCGCGGAAATGGTTCACGGAATACATGGATTCGCCAACCGCGATCGGCAGCGAAGTGGATTGCTGCAGCAGAACATGACCGTTGAGGTCTTCCGCCGGCAACGGCTCTTCGAACCAGGCCAGGTCCAGCGCCTCGAAATGGCGGGCCCGACGGACTGCTTCGGCGACGGTAAAACCCTGGTTGGCGTCCACCATCAGTTCCATCGAATCCCCGATGGCTTTGCGAACCGCCGCCAGACGCTTCACATCCTCGGTCACATGCGGCTTCCCGACTTTGATTTTCACGCCCTGGAAGCCACGCCCCTTCGTCTCCAGGGCGTTGTCGACCAGCTGAGAAATGGTCAGGTGCAACCAGCCGCCCTCGGTGTCGTAGACCGGTATCTTCTCCTGTGCGCCGCCGGCCATGATATGTAACGGCAATCCGGCCTTGCGGCAGCGCACGTCCCACAGCGCGGTATCGATCGCGCACAATGCCAGGCTGGTGATCGCCCCGACCGCGGTAGCATGGGTATGGAAGAACAAGTCCTTCCAGATCTGCTCGATCATCGCCGGATCGCGGCCGAGCAGTTGTGGCGCCAGATGATCGCGGATCAGCGCCACCACCGAGGACCCGCCGGTACCGATGGTGTAGGTGTAACCGGTGCCCTCGGCACCGTCGTCGGTGACGACCCGCACCATTGGCGTTTCCTGGGTATGAAACGCCTGGATGGCGTCGCCGCGCTTCACCTTGGGCCGGAGGTCCACCTGAAAGACCTCGACCCGAACGATTTTCGTCATGACCCTCCCCCTCTTGTTGTCGGTTCCATGCTCTTGACGGGCATTTCGGCCGCTGGCTTTCAGCGGCTTTCGGCCTGCTGCCGAAGTTTCGGCTGGCAGGTCTCTTTCCTGGCGACGTATATCGTCTTTTGTACCACGGCATGCACGACGCCGTCGGCGTCCGTCAACTCCATTTCGTAATCGAGATCGATCGAGGGTTCGGAATCGAGACGGGTCTTGAGGGACGCAAGCTCGGCCTCGCTGATGCTGCATTCTGCATAAAGCGCCGAGCGGCCGGGTTTCCGGTAGCGAATTGCGCCCGCCTTGTCCCAGACGATATAGCCCGGCCCCAACCCTACCTTGACCAGCATCGCATACAGCGGATCCGTGGCGGCATACATCGCGCCGCCGAACAGGGTGCCGTAGATGTTCTTGGTGCGGAAGTTGAGCGGAAGCTTGATGCGGATGGCGCGCAGGTCCTCGGCGATATAGATGACTTTCGCACCCGTGCCCCAGAACGCCGGAAAAAGATTGAAGCGCTGCCGCCGAAACCAGGTCTTCAGCGATTCCCTGGGTTTGCCGGCGATCGGGCGCTGAGCCGTGCCGGTGTTCACCGCAGAGACTCGAAGACGCCGGCCGCACCCATTCCGGTGCCGATGCACATCGTGACCATGCCGTACTTCTGGCCGCGCCGGCGCATGCCGTGCAGGAGCGTCGCGGTGCGGATCGCGCCGGTGGCGCCCAGCGGATGACCGAGCGCGATCGCGCCGCCCAGCGGATTCACCTTCGTTCGGTCAAGCCCCAGGTCACCGATCACCGCCAGGCTCTGCGCGGCGAAAGCCTCGTTCAACTCGATCCAGTCCAGCGCGTCCTGTTTCAGCCCCACTTGCCTCAACACCTTGGGAATGGCGAACTTCGGGCCGATTCCCATTATTTCCGGCGGCACGCCGGCCACTGCGAAACCGAGAAAACGTCCCAGAGGTTGCAGGTTGAAGCGCTTGACGGCTGCTTCGCTGGCAAGAATCACCGCCCCGGCCCCGTCCGAGGTCTGCGAACTGTTGCCGGCGGTGACGGTGCCGTTGGCAGCGAACGCGGGCCTCAGTTTCGCCAGCACTTCCGCGGTTGTGCCGGCGCGCGGACCTTCGTCCACGCTGACTACTTTGCTGCGGGTCGCCACCTGGTGGTGCTCGAAATCGGGAATGCGTTCGTTGACGGTATAAGGCGTGATCTCGTCTCCGAACTCGCCCCTTTCGATCGCCGCTAGCGCGCGCCGGTGCGACTCGGTGGCGAACTGGTCCTGGGCCTCGCGGCTGACTTTCCATTGCTCCGCCACCTTCTCCGCGGTGATGCCCATGCCGTAGGCGATGCCGACGTTTTCGTCCTTGAGGAAGATCTGTTCGTTGGCGGCGATCTTGTTGCCGCCCATCGGAATCATGCTCATGCTTTCGGTGCCGGCGCCGATCATGACTTCGGCTTCGCCGAGGCGGATGCGGTCCGCCGCGATCGCCACCGCCTGCAGCCCGGACGAACAGAAGCGATTGATGGTCATTCCCGAAACGTTGTTGGGGAATCCGGCGAGCAGCAGCCCGATGCGGGCGACGTTCATGCCCTGCTCGGCCTCCGGCATCGCGCAGCCGACCACGACGTCGTCTATCACCGAGGGATCCAGCCCCGGCGCCTGGGCGAGCGCGCTCTTCAGCACATGCGCCAGCATGTCGTCGGGACGGACGTTCCTGAATACGCCGCGCGGCGCCTTGCCCACCGGCGTGCGCGTCGCGGCTACGATGTATGCATCCTGTACCTGCTTG
>JBGQGT010000198.1:0-4901 GCA_041497595.1 Gammaproteobacteria bacterium | reverse complement strand
GCGCGCGGCGAATCGAGCCGCAAGGGCCTCGCGGAAGGCCTGGACGACGGGCGCATCAAGCGCTTCCTCGCGCACGTGTGGAAAAAGGAAAAGCTCACGACCGCGGAAGGCCATTGCATCATGAATCTGTGCATGGCGGCCACCTACGATCCGGACCCGAGGACGCCGCTCGGCTTCCGCGTGCCGTTCAACCTGGAATCGGGTGAGGTCATCGAGCGGCGCTGGAACAAATGGCGCGAGCACGACCCGATCAACCTGGTCGCGAAATACCGGGACAACCTCAAGTCGCTGCGCGGCATCTACATCGATTGCGGCTGGCGCGACCAGTATCACATTCACTACGGCGCGCGCATTCTGTCGAAGCGCCTCGCCGCGGCCGGCATCCGCCACACCTACGAGGAATTCGACGACAACCACTCCGACGTCGATTACCGGATGGACGTGAGCCTGGCGTTCCTCTACAGGGCGTTGAAGCCCTGAGAGCGTGTAGAGAAACATCCCAGATGCGTTTGACGCGAATGACCAAATCGGGTCGCCTCCCTGCGTTGATGTTCGGACGCTGCCAGTCAGATCAAGTCGGAATTACTGCGCTTACCGGCCATCGACGTCACAGTATCGAGGCGGATCTGTTTCCCTGTTCTTCCTTGGCGCCCTTTCTTGTTTTTCTCCGCGAAAATCAACCGCGATGATGGAATTGTAGTTCCGACATAACCCATAAACGGGTTAGTCTGCACTGAAACTCGCACGGCTCGTTTGCAACGCTCTTATTGCCGGCCCTCGGCCGGCCGATGCTCTCTCGGCACAGAGAACCGGAATGAAGTGGCTGGTGCCTGGCGGAGGTCGAGGTAAAAGGTCAAAGCTGAAAGTTGAAAGTGAAATGCGTTCTTTCGTTCTGGATTGCACTTTTCTTGCCTTTATCCTTTCCGCTTTTACCTTTAACCTTTCTCCTCGCTCTAATCCGCACTCGCTTATAATCCTCCGCTCTTCGAACCTTCGGCGATTTCAGATTCATGGCTCAGTACGTCTATACGATGCAGCGGGTGGGCAAGATCGTCCCGCCCAAACGCCAGATCCTCAAGGACATTTCGCTCTCTTTTTTCCCCGGCGCCAAGATCGGCGTGCTCGGAGTCAACGGTTCGGGAAAATCCAGCCTGCTCAAGATCATGGCCGGCCTGGACAAGGACATCGAAGGCGAAGCCATCCCGATGCCCAACCTGCGCATCGGTTTCCTGCCTCAGGAGCCGCAAATCGACCCCAAGCAGACGGTGCGCGAGGCCGTCGAGGAGGGCCTCGGCGAAGTGTTCGAAGCGAAGCAGAAGCTCGAAGAGATCTACGCCGCTTATGCCGAGCCGGACGCCGACTTCGACAAGCTCGCCGCCGGGCAGGCGAAGTACGAAGCCATTGTGGCCACCAGTTCAGGCGACAACGTCGAGCACCAGCTCGAAATCGCAGCCGATGCACTGCGCCTGCCGCCGTGGAACGCGAAGATCGAAAAACTGTCGGGCGGCGAGAAACGCCGCGTCGCGCTGTGCCGCCTGCTGTTGTCCAAGCCCGACATGCTGCTGCTGGACGAGCCGACCAACCACCTCGACGCCGAAAGCGTGGACTGGCTGGAGCAGTTCCTGAAGAAGTTTCCGGGAACCGTTGTGGCGGTGACCCACGATCGCTATTTTCTCGACAACGCGGCGCAGTGGATCCTGGAACTCGACCGCGGCCACGGCATTCCCTGGAAAGGCAACTACAGCTCGTGGCTGGAACAGAAGGAGGCGCGGCTGGAGATCGAGGCCAAGCAGGAATCCGCCCGCATCAAGTCGATGCAGAAGGAACTGGAGTGGGTGCGTTCCAATCCCAAGGCGCGCCAGGCCAAGAGCAAGGCCCGCATCGCCCGCTTCGAGGAGCTGAGTTCGTACGAGCACCAGAAGCGCAACGAGACCCAGGAAATCTTCATTCCGGTCGCCGAGCGGCTGGGGGACAGCGTCATCGAGTTCAAGAACGTCAGCAAGGGCTACGGCGACCGCCTGCTGATCGACAAGCTGAGCTTCAAGGTCCCGCCCGGCGCGATCGTCGGCATCATCGGCCCGAACGGCGCCGGCAAGTCCACGCTGTTCCGCATGATCTCCGGCAAGGAGAAACCCGACAGCGGCGAAGTGATTCTCGGCTCCACGGTCAAGCTTGCACACGTGGACCAGAGCCGCGATGCGCTCGAAAACAAGAAGACTGTGTGGGAGGCGGTGTCCCACGGACAGGACGTCCTCACCGTCGGCAAGTTCGAGATGCCTTCGCGCGCATATATGGGCCGCTTCAACTTCAAGGGCGCCGACCAGCAGAAAGTCGTCGGCAATCTCTCCGGCGGCGAGCGCGGCCGGCTGCATCTGGCCACAACGCTGATCGCCGGCGGCAACGTGCTGCTGCTCGACGAACCTTCCAACGACCTGGACGTGGAAACCCTGCGCGCGCTGGAAGATGCGCTGCTGGAATTCGCCGGCAGCGTGCTGGTCATTTCCCACGACCGCTGGTTCCTCGACCGCATCGCCTCCCACATCCTGGCGTTCGAAGGCGACTCGCAGGTGGTGTTCTTCGACGGCAACTACCAGGAATACGAGGCCGACAAGGTGAAGCGACTGGGCGAAGAGGGCGCCAAGCCCAGGCGGCTGCGGTACAAGGCGCTGAAGTAAGACTCAACAAGCGCTCACCGCAAAGGACGCCAAGGACGCGAAGGAAAACCGGGGGAGAGATAAATCTTGACGGGAACATGCAATGGTTGCCGGTTTGGGCTCACGGGATATACTTTGTACCCTGGCTTGCTTTTGACCTTCCTTGGCGTCCCTGGCGTCCTTTGCGGTTAATGGTTTACTTCCTTGAGCAGAGTTTCGAAAAACCGTTTTGCGAGTGTGTGGGACGCCATCGAAGACACGGCGGGAGAAGCCGCGCACATGAGAGCGCGTTCGTCGCTCATGTCGGCGATCATCACCCATATTGAAAAGAACGGCCTCACTCAAGCGCAAGCCGCCAGGTTGCTTGGCGTTACCCAGCCCAGGATTTCGGATCTGATTAGCGGAAAAATCGATCTGTTCAGCCTGGATACCTTGGTGAATATGCTTGCAGCGGCGGGATTGAAGGTCGAAATGAAACTGAAGAAGGTGGCCTGAAATTCCGGTGAACAAACCGATCCTGAACGATTGCGTTCAGGGATGCGAAATCGGGCAGATCAAGACCTGACGACAGTTGCATTCCCCGAGTCGTGCCGGTTGCGATCGGCGCGGCTTTTATGTGTCCGTGTCGCTGCTCCGCGTTATGCCGCCGGACTAGGTGTGGCGCGGGTTGTATGCAAAGATGCCGTGCCATCGGTCAAGGGAGAATGACGCCATGTGGTTCGTCGGGCTGTTTCTCGGACTCCTTCTCGGAAGCATATTCGGTGGCGGCTACGAAATGCTCTGGGGCGGTCTGCTCGGAGCGGTCGCCGGCGCGCTGATCTCCTACTTGCGCGGCCAATCCCGCGGACCCGATATCGAAACACGGATCGCTGCGCTGGAAACTGCGGTCAGGGAACTGCGCCAGAAGTTGCCGCAGGCGCCCGGGACGCCGATGCCTGCGGGGGTTGTCCAGCCCGCGCCTGCAAGTGCGCCCGCCACTCCGGAGACGCCCTACGTAATTCCGCAACTGGTGACGGAAGAGATCGCGCCCGTTCAGGACCAACTGATCGGCGCGGGAGACGGTTTCGCGCACGCTGTGGCTGAGCAAGCCGCGCCCGAACCGGGCTACGCCGAGCCGGTTTCATCACAGCCGGCCGAGCCTTCGTTCTTCGACCGCGCATGGAACTGGCTGACCGGCGGCAACGCGCTGGTGCGCGTCGGCGTGGTGGTGCTCTTCTTCGGCGTGGCATTCCTGCTGAAGTATGCCTACGAGCACACGCATGTGCCCATCGAGGTGAGGTTGATCGGTGTGGCGCTGGGCGCTGCAGTGATGCTGGTGATCGGCTGGCGGTTGCGCGAGCGCAAGCCTGTCTATGCGCTGGCGATGCAGGGCGGCGGCGTGGGACTGCTCTATCTCACGGTGTTCGGCGCGTTCCGCCTGTTCAGCCTGATTCCGGGCGAGGCGGCGTTCTTCGTGCTCGTCGCCATCGCGGTCCTCTCGGCCGTACTCGCGGTGCTGCAGAACGCGTTGTCGCTGGCCGTGTTGGGCGTGTCGGGCGGCTTCCTGGCCCCGGTGCTCGCTTCAACCGGGGGCGGCAGCCATGTGGTGCTGTTCAGCTATTACGCCGTGCTCAATGCCGGTGTTCTGGGAATTGCGCTGTACCGGGCGTGGCGTCCGCTCAACGTACTTGGATTTGTCTTCACTTTCGGCATCGGCGCCGTCTGGGGCGCGCGCTTCTACCGGCCGGAACTGTTCGAGAGCACCGAGCCTTTTCTGCTGTTGTTCTTCCTGCAGTACCTTGCGATCGCAGTGCTGTTCGCGTTGAGGCAGGCGCCGCAACTCAGGCATTACGTCGACAGCACCATCGTGTTCGGTACCCCGCTGGTCGGATTCGGCCTGCAGAGCCGGCTGGTGCACGACATCGAGTACGGCGCCGCGTGGAGTGCGGTCGCGGTGTCCGCGATCTATCTGGTCCTGGCCGGTGCGCTCTATCGCCGCCACGCCGAAACCCTGCGCATGCTGGTCGAGGCGTTTCTCGCGCTGGGCGTGATTTTCGCGACGCTGGCGATCCCGCTCGCCTTCGACGGCCGCTGGACGTCGGCGGCCTGGGCGCTCGAGGGCGCGGCTGCGTATTGGGTCGGTGTGAAGCAGGGCAGAAGGCTGCCGCGCGCCTTCGGCCTGCTGCTGCAGTTCGCCGCCGGCGTCGCTTTTGTCGTGGACGCGGGCCGGAGCTTCGGCGACACACCGATCCTCAACAGCTTCTATCT
>JBGQGT010000197.1:0-4929 GCA_041497595.1 Gammaproteobacteria bacterium | reverse complement strand
GCGTCGATCAGCCTCGACACCGCGTCGAGCTTCAGTGCCTCCTCGGACATGTCCTGTTCGGCCTGCGCCACGGACACAAAAAAAGCCGCGGCCACGGCGGCAATCCAACCCATCCACTTCACTTGAACCTCCTGAAAATACCAATGCGCTTTCCATTGGGTGAAAGCGCGCGCCAACAGTTCCCCATCGCGTTTCGAACAGCGAAATGGCGACGACTAAACTTCGCATTTTAGGCCAATGACCGCCGGTCCGATCTAAAACAAGAATGCTGTTCCATGGCGGTCCTTGGCGCCGGCACCTCGCGGGGTTAGCATTGTGGCGACAACCTGCAGGATGGCGCGGCCCGGACGCCGGCGTGCGCCCGCGCCGGAGCGCAGTAGAGAAGAACCGATAGAAATTTGGCCGCCGACAAGCACACGCTGGTGTTTCTCGATCCGGGGCATTTTCACGCCGCGCTCACCCTGCGCCAGCCCCATCCACGGCTCAGCGACGACGTCCACGTCTATGCCACGGACGGGCCGGACCTGGAGAATTTCCTGCGCATCGTGCGGACCTTCAACCAGCGCGCCGACGACCCGACGCGCTGGAACCTCCACGTATATCACGGTGACGACCATTTTGAACGCCTGCGCTCCGATCGGCCCGGCGACGTCGTGATCATCGCCGGAAAGAACGACAGCAAGATGGAATCGATCCACCGCCTGCACGCGGACGGCTTCTTCGTGCTCGGCGACAAACCCTGGCTGATCGACCCGGGCCAGATCGGGATGCTGGAGGAAGCCGCGGCAACGCCGCCGCTGGCGATGGACATCATGACCGAACGGCACGAGATCGCGACCCGGTTGCAGGTGGCGCTCGCCGCGCAGCCCCGGGTATTCGGCCGTCTGCGCAACGATGGCGGCCGGCCCGCGATTTCAATGGAGAGCGTCCACCACCTCTATAAGATCGTCAACGGCGTGCCGCTGGTGCGGCCGCCCTGGGTTTTCGATGTCGGCGTGCAGGGTGAAGGCATCACCGATGTCACCACGCACCTGGTCGATCTCGCGCAATTGATCACCTGCGCCGGGAAAGCCTTCGATTACGACCGCGACGTCGAGTTGCTGTCCGCGCGACAATGGCCAACCGAGGTGCCGCGCGACATGTTCACGCGCATTACCGGCCTCGATGACTTCCCCGGGGCGCTGCGCCATCGGGTCGCCGGCGGCGTGCTTTCGTATCTTTGCAATGCGGCGATGAGCTTCCGGTTGCGCGGCATTGCCGTTGCAGTCGAGTCCCGGTGGGCCCTCGCAGTTCCCGAGGGCGGCGGGGACACGCACTACGCACTGGTACGCGGAACGGCCGCCGATCTGATTGTCGAACACAGCGGGCGGACGCACTATGTAACGGAACTCACGGTTCGGCCCGTCGATGGCGGCGCAGGTTACGCAGCCGCCCTCGGGAGCACGATCGAATCGCTCCACGGTGAATTCCGGGGGCTGGGGATCGAACCCTCGGCCGGCGAGTTCCGCATCACCATTCCGCATGCGCTGCGGACCACGCACGAACAGCACTTCGCCAAAGTGCTCGACCAGTTTCTCAGCCGCATAGACGGCGGCGAGTTGTCAGACAATTACGGACGCGACCTGGCCGGCAAGTACCGGCTGCTCATGCGCGCCGCGGAATTGTCCCGCCGCAACGCCTGACGGCTTGCGCGCCGTTGCCCGGCCGTCCGGCTCCATTTCGTTCTTTGCTACCCGGTGCCGGGGGGTTAGCATGGCGGGAGAAGCCATGACGACGTGACGGCGTGACGAGGATCAAGTGTTATATGCTGTGCGCGCCGAGGACGAACGGGGGTTGGAATCGGAAATTTGTGAGACCCTTTGTCGTGGTTCGTTTCGGTCCCGGGTCCTGCTTTTGCGTCGTCACGCCGTCACGACCGTAACGTTCGTAACGGCCTGTAAGGGGGAAAATGAAACTCGGCTTCATCGGGGCAGGCTTCATCGCCCGCTTCCACGCGATTGCCATTCATCAGGTACGCGGGCTCGACATCGCCGGCCTGCTCAGGCGCCGCGGCGCGGAGGCGCTGGCGGGCTTCTGCCGCGAGCGCAAGCTGGGCGAGGCGAAGCTCTTCGACAGCATCGGCGAGATGGCAAAGCACGTCGACGTCTTTGCGCTCTATGTTCCCAACTACGCCCGCCTCGAAGTCATGGAGCAGATCGTCGCCGCGGTCAAAGCCGGCGCGAAGCTCAAGGGCGTGATCCTCGACAAACCGCTCGGCCGCAACATGAAGGAAGCGCGGCGTCTGGTCGAACTGGCGCGCGAGGCAAACTTGCCGACCGCGTACTTCGAGAACCAGATTTTCATGAAGGCGATCCGCACCCAGCGCAACCAGCTCCTGCCGGTGGCACGCTCGATGGGTCCGCTGACGCTCACGCGCTCCGCCGAAGAGCACGGCGGCCCGCACGAACCGTGGTTCTGGGATCCGACCCGCCAGGGCGGCGGCGTGCTGCTCGACATGGGCTGCCACAGCATCGCGGTCGGCCGCTATGTGCTCACCCCGCCCGACAAGGACCTGCTGTTCCTGCAACCGCTCTCGGTCAGCGCCGACATCGGCCTGCTCAAATGGGGCCAGAAGAAGTGGCGCGAGCAGCTGCTCAGGGATCGCGGCGTGGATTATTCCAAGACCCCGGCCGAGGACTTCGCCACCGGCATGATCACCTACCGCAATCCCGAAACCGGGCAGATCGTGAAGTCGCAATTCACCGACTCGTGGATGTTCGAGAAACAGGGACTGCGGCTGTTCATGGACGGCATGGGGCCGGGCTACGCATTCGAGATCAACACGCTGGTCTCTCCCCTCAACGTGTTCATCGGCGACGTGGCCGCGCAGGCGATCGCCGACCAGGAAAGCGCGCTGGAAAAGGCCACCGCCAGCCGCGGGCTGCTGGCGGTGCAGTACAACGAAGCCGATCTCTACGGCTACACAGACGAGAACGTCGACATGCTGGAGGCGTTCTCGGCCGGCCGTAGTGCAATGCTTTCGTGGGAATATGGCCTGGAGGTCCAGCGGCTGGTGATGGCGAGTTACCTGTCGGCCGAGAAAGGCAGGATCATAGACCTCACCGACAAGGCCACGATTGCGGAACTGGATGCTTACGTGCCGTTGATACAGCAGGGCAAGGGCGGCGCGCAGCTGTTGCGATGAACATGAAAGTACCACGCCACGATTTCCCTGTACTGCGTGACCGGGCTGCTCCGGCCCGAGTTCTCGTCGCCATTCGCGGACATTCGATGCGTCATCGGTCTTTTGCGCTGCGGGGCTTGCTGGTGGTAACGGCACTGATCGCCAGCGCGCTGCTGGCAGCCGTGCCGGCCGGCGCCGGTCCCTGGTTCCAGGGCAAGTTCACCGGCGAGGAGATGCTTGCCCACTGCAAGGCGGCGGACAAGGACCCGATTCAGGACTTCGGCAGGGGCATCTGCACGGGATTCCTGGACGGATTCGCCGCCGGTCACTTCGTCGCGGAAACCTGGCATGGGTTTCACCATCGCGACGAGAAGATGGACGACATTTTCGGACATCTGTGCGTGCCGGAATCCACGACGAGAGGCCAGTTGGCCCGGGTTTTTGTTCAGTTCCTGGAAAAGAATCCGGAAAAACTCAAACTGCCGGCCGGGCTGCTGCTGGAAGATGCGTTGAGGGAGGCGTTTGCTTGTCCCAAATGAGTCGATGTCACAATCTCATTTGAGTTCCAGCCACTGGGAGCACCCCTGATGCCCGCGGTGGATCCGGAGCAGTACGCCCGCGTCATGGAAGGGGCCCGCGAAGACGTCTATGTCGTAGCGGCGCGGCGCAGCCTGAACGTGGACGCCATCAGCGTCCAGTTCGATCCCGGCCGCGGCCCTGGGCCGCACCAGGACCATGTATTGACGATTTCTACCCGCGACAACGCCGTGTCGGTCGAAAGGTCGGGCATTCCCCACGAATGGATCGCCACGCTCGGCACGGGCTACATCGACACCCGATTCGTGAAGTACGTCGCCGTGCTGCTGGCGCAGCTCGAGAAAAAAGCAGCCGAAGCGGGCATTCGTCTCTAGGGAAGCTCCGATCCCCTGGCTCCTGTGCGGTCGCGTGCCGCGCGCCACGGTTTGCATGGCGAGCCCCGGTCCCCTGCGCCAAGCGCCGCCAAGGGCCGAGGCTAAGGATGGGTCATGACGTCCATAATCGCGCGGTGTAGCATAGGCTCGCGTCGCGGCGATCCGTCTTCGCGGGCGACATCACAAGAGGGGGAAATGTCATGGCCAAGAAGAACGCAGGCGAACAGATCTACAAAGTCATCGAGGTGATTGGAACCAGCGCCAAGTCCTGGGAAGATGCCGCCACCAACGCGGTGGAGACCGCCGCCAAGAGCTTGCGCGATCTGCGCATCGCGGAAGTGGTGAAAATGGACATGAAGGTCGATGGCGGCAAAGTCGTCGCGTTCCGCACCCGGGTTCTGGTGTCCTTCAAGTACGACGTCTGACGCCCGCGTTCTTGTTTTCGGAGCCCTGCTGAGCATCGGCTCCGCCCACGCGTTGACGGTGGCGTACACCACGAAAGGCCCGATGTGGTATTCGTGGGGAATCGTTCCTTCGGAGACGGAGTTGCACAGGAACATTGCGGAACTGATTGCCAGCAAGGTCAGCGCCTGGATCCAGGAATGAAAGGGCAAGAGCGAGGACTTGGGACTCGGAAAAACCAGCCGGCCGAAGGCCGGCCTTGAAAGCGTTGACGCAGATACCCTACGTGCCATCTGGCACGTCGGATTACCCGTTTAGGGCGCAGAGAACGGCAAGAGAGGCGCAAAGGAATACGAGAGCTTTAACGGGGAACGGCAAATCGGGAATGAATGGGTGCATACCTCGATCTGCAACGATCCAGTTACGTTCTCCTTGTTTCTGTTTTCCTTTGCG
>JBGQGT010000196.1:0-4965 GCA_041497595.1 Gammaproteobacteria bacterium | reverse complement strand
CTGTTCGTCCACGCGCATGGTGAGCGAGTACCTGGCGAAATTCTATCTTCCCGCCACCCGCCAGGGCCGGCGCTACAGCGAGTCGAATTTCGAGGCAGCGCGCCGGCTTGCCGAGTGGAAGAGGCATGTGCGCAATTCCTGGCTCAAGGTCGGCATGCGCCGACTGGACGCGCCGAAGAAACGCATCGCCTTCGGCGACAACGTGCGTTTCGAAGTCGGTGTGGACCTCGACGGCCTGAAGCCCGAGGACGTGCGAGTCGAATTCCTGATCGCCAAACAGACGAGCCGCGACAACGAAGAGCAGGCGGCCTGCTACCAGTTCCAGTCGGAGGGGGTGCGCACCGAGAAGGGCGAACATCGCTTCGTGCTGGAACTGAGCCCCGAGCACTGCGGCAAGCTGGGATACCGCATTCGCATGTATCCGCATCACGAACTGCTGACCCATCCTTTCGAGATGGGCATGATGCGCTGGCTCTAGTGTCCTGTTCCGCTAATTCGCAGCTGAAAACTCGACGAGAATCGGCGCCATGCTGTGTTCCGAGTCCGCGCCGTGCGCGTCGGAGGGCGGAACAGGGCTCCCTCTGGGATGTGACCCCGAAGACGCGCGCGTGCCGGCGAAGAACGCGCATTGGCCGGTTCCACGGTCGCATCCCCGCAAGCGGGGCGGCTGTCGAGGCGGAGCAGGGGCCCCAACTTCAAGTTGGGGATGCGACCTGAGATCAGACGCAAAGGGATCGCCCGCCGCCCTCGATCACCTCCGAGGTCAGATCCCCGAACAGAAAACGTTCGGGGCCCCTCTTCCGCTCTACGGCGATCCCTGCTCCACGTTTTGCCGGCCCCCGCCACTGTCAAGGACTCGCGCCTTGCCTGACGCCGATTTCGCGGGTTTTCCGGTCGATGATGGATCGTTGCCAAATGGATATGAGGTCTGCCTTCCAAGGTTCGCAAGTTGTTCCACGATTTAGCGGAACAGGACACTAGGGACGCGGCACGGATATGCCGGTGCGGCAATGATCAACCTGATCGAGGTTTCCAATTACAATTAGCCTGATGCGGTTTTCACGTTCCTCTTCGAACAACACGCACCTTGCCCCGCAACCCGTTTACACTGCGGGTACGGGTCATGGCCTTGCGCACTGCGTCGTGTCAACCGCCGCCGTAGCGTCACGTTGGTGTTATGCGCCCGGGATTTTCGGGCGAACGTGAACGGAGTCAACCGGTGCTGCGACGCAGCGCCCGGTCAAACCAGAACAACATTCGGGAGGAAATCATGCGCGTATCCCTATTCGGCGCCCTGGCAACGGGCGTCGCAGCGTCGCTCATCGGGCTGTCCGCGATTGCGGCCGATCCCATTCGCATCGGTCTCGTCAGCGAAATCACCGGCCCGAACGCGGAAGCGGGCAGCTACACCATCAACGGCGCCAAACTCGCCGTCGAGGAAATCAACAAGAAGGGCGGCATCCTCGGTCAACAGGTCGAGCTGGTGATCGAAGACAACCAATCCACCAATCCCGGCACCGTGCTGGCGATTTCGAAGCTCGGCGGGCGCAAGGACATTCCGGCGATCATAGGACCGATCCGCAGCACCCAGACCCAGGCGGCCTCGCCCACCATCGCCAAGCTCGGCATCCCGACCATGATCGGCGGCAGCGACCCCAGCCTGACCAGGGTCAACAACCGCTGGCTGTTCCGCTGCCGTCCGAACGACCTGTATTCGTCCCGCGTGATCGCGGATTTCGGCGTTAATTCGCTGAAGTTGAAGAAGTGGGCGGTGGTGCACTCGACCGATGCCTTTGGTTCCGGCGGCTCGAAAGCGCTGACCGACGCGCTCATGGCCTTTGGCGTGGAGCCGGTGCTGGTCCAGGGCTACACCAACAATTCGCAGGACTTCACCCCGGTGGTGCTGGCGATCAAGAAATCAGGCGCGGACATCATCGGCACCTACATGACCAATTCTCAGGATCTCGGCATTTTCGCCAAGCAGCTGCGCCAGCTCGGCGTCAAGGCAACATGGGTCGGCTCCGCCTCGATCGTCACCGACACCGCGATGAAGCTCGCCGGAGACGCGTTGAACGGCACCTACGGCGTCGCCGATTTCAACCCCGACGCCAACGATGAGGCAAAAGCGTTCTCGAAGATGTATCGTGCCAAGTACAAGCTGGAGCCCGACGTCTATTCGAGCTGGGCCTTCGATGCCATGAACGTGATCGCCACCGCGTTGAACGGTGCCAGGGATACGAAGCCGGAAAGCTTCCGCAACGCCATCGTCGGCCTGAAAAACTGGAAGGGCGTCGAGGGGATCTACAATTTCGATGAGGCCGGCGACGGTCTTCGCGGTTATAACATCGTCAAGAACGACGGCGGCAAAATCACCTTCATCAAGCACATCAGCTTCGACAAGTAAGCGTTCGAGATTCACGCAACCGCGGTCGCCCATGCAAATGGGACTGCGGATAAAGGGGAGGTAAAGCGCCGTGGAAGCGCTCGCCAACAACTTCCAGGTGCTGTTCCAGGGCCTCGCGCTCGGCAGCATCTATGCCCTGGTCGCGCTGGGCTTTGTGCTCATCATCCGCGCCACCAACGTGGTCAACTTCGCGCAGGGCGACTTCGCCATGCTCGGCGCCTACATGATGGTCGCGTGCCTGGTCGGCGCAGGTTTGCCGTACTGGCTGTCTTTCCTGCTGGCACTGATCGGCATGGGGGTGTTCGGCATCCTCTTCAACTACGGGGTGTACTACCCGCTGCGACACCGGGGATTCCTGCCGGTAATCATTTCCACGCTGGGCGCATCCATCTTCCTGCAGAACTCGGTGCTGGCGATTTTCGGTGCGCAGCCGAAGCGGCTGGACAACGTGATTGCCGGGGGCGTGCAGATCGGCTCGGTGTTTCTCGACAGCCAGTACCTGGTCATCCTGGCGGTGACCATGGTGATGGTGGCTTTCCAGTACTTCCTCTTCGAGCACACGCTGGTGGGCAAGAAGCTGCAGGCCACGTCCCAGGACAAGGATATGGCGCGGCTGCTCGGAATACCGGTCGCGCTGATGATTGCGATCACCTTCATTTACAGCGCCGCGCTCGGGGGGCTCGCCGGGGTACTGGTCGGCCCGGTCCTGTTCGTCTCGATCGGCATGGGTTCGATCATCGCGCTCAAGGCCTTTGCCGCGACCATCATCGGCGGTTTCGGCGACGTCAAGGGCGCGATCGTCGGCGGCATCTTCATCGGCGTGATCGAGAGCTTCGCCGCATATTACATCTCGGTTCCCTACAAGGACGCCTACGCCTTCATGATGCTGTTCCTGGTGCTGGTGTTCCGTCCGCAGGGCTTCTTCGGCGAGAAAGTGTCGGAGAAAGCATGAAGTCGCAAGGCGGTTCACAAACGGCTGCGTCGCGTCCGCGCCGTTTTTCGCCATGGCTTTTGGTGCTGATCCCGGCCGCCGCCGCGGTGCCGCTCATTCCGTACGCCACCGAGGTCAGCCATTTCGCCGTCTCCATGTTCATGCAGACGGTGACTTACGCGATCGCCGTGCTCGGCATGGTCGTGGTGCTCGGTTACACCGGACAGATCAACCTCGCGCAGGCGGCATTCTTCGGATTCGGCGCCTATGGCGTCGCGCTCGGCACCGTCACCTACGGGCTGCCGTTCTGGGTTTCGCTCGGCATGGGCATCGGCGTCGCGGCGATCGCCGGCGGCATCCTCGGGCTGACCACGCTGCGCCTGGGCGGCCACTATCTGGCGATGATCACCATCAGCTTCCAGCAGATCTTCGATCTGGTGGCGGTGAACTGGATCGCGTTTACGCACGGTCCGGATGGCATTGCCGGCATCCCTCGCCCCTGGCTGTTCGGCTACGAACTCTCCGACGACCGCGCCTACCTGCTGCTGTGCACGCTGGTCCTGTATGGGCTGATCGCCCTGGTCTGGTGGCTGCCGCAGACCCGGTTGGGCAGGGCCATGCGCGGCGTGCGCGAGAACGAGCTGGCGGCGGAAGTCACGGGCGTGCACACGCTGCGGGTGAAAGTCACCGCATTCACATTGTGTGCGGCGCTCGGCGGGATCGGTGGCGGCCTGTATGCCGGCGGCTTCGCTTACGTCAGCCCGGACAATTTCAACTTCACGCGCGCGATCGAATTCCTTTCCATGGTGCTGCTTGGCGGCGCGCAGTCACCGTTCGGCGGCGCGCTCGGTACCACGTTGCTGATTCTGCTGCCTGAGTGGCTGAAGGAAATGCCGCCGTGGCTGCAGTTCATCAAGGACGTCTACCTGGCGATCTACGGCATGGCGGTCATCCTGATCATGGTGTTCATGCCGGAAGGCCTGTGGGGCCTGCTGCGCAAAGGATGGATGAAATTGGGCTCGCCGGTCCCGGTCGATACCTCGAACATTCCGCATCTCGAACTCGATATCGCGGTGACGGAAACCACCCCGCTGCTCAAGCTCGAAGGCCTGCAGAAATTCTTCGGGGGACTGCACGCGGTGGACGGCATCGACCTCGAAGTCGGCCGCGGCACCGTGCATGCGCTGATCGGCCCGAACGGTTCCGGCAAGACCACCACGCTCAACGTCGTCAACGGCATCTACAAACCGACCGGCGGCCGAATCTTCATCGACGGCCAGGACGTCAGCCAGAAGCCCCCGCACGAACGCGCCGGACATGGCCTCGGCCGCACCTTCCAGAACATCCGCCTGTTCCCAAGCATGTCGGCGCTCGAGAACGTGATCGTCGGCGCCCAGCGCGACAACAATCCAATCGAACCGGGCCGTGCCGCGCTTCGGACAAGGGCCATGTCGGCGCTGCAGTTCGTCGGCCTGGCCGACAAGGCCGACACGATCGTCAAGAGCCTGCCCTACGGGCACCAGCGCATGGTCGAGATCGCCCGGGCGCTCGCCGGGCATCCGAAACTGCTGCTGCTGGACGAGCCCGCCGCGGGCCTGAACCAGACCGAGAAAATGGAGCTGGTGGAACT
>JBGQGT010000195.1:0-4970 GCA_041497595.1 Gammaproteobacteria bacterium | reverse complement strand
GGGGGAAAGCGGCATGCACCGCATCACCGGCATCGTCGAGAAGCCGCGGCCGGAGAACGCGCCTTCCAATCTGGCGGTGGTCGGGCGCTATGTACTGACAGGGGAGATCTTCGATCACCTCGAGAAGGTCAAACCGGGAGCGAGCGGCGAGATCCAGCTCACCGACGGCATTGCCGCGCTCCTCAAAGATCAACGTGCGCTCGCCTACGAGTTCCAGGGCGTGCGCCACGATTGCGGATCCAAGCTCGGCTACCTTCAGGCGAACGTGCTGTACGCGCTGCGTCATCCCGAGATCGGCAACGATTTTTCCGCTTTTCTCGATTCGCTGCGTCCCAAATCGAAGAAGCCCCGGTCGAATGCTCGATAAGAACCTGGCCTGGCAGGTGCTGCGCGAAGCTGACCTCGTGTGTTCCGAACAGGAAGTGGGCCGTGCGGTCGAACGCGTCGCGGCAGAAATTACCGCGAGGCTTGCCGATGCCAATCCGCTGGTCCTGTCGGTCATGGGCGGAGCCGTGGTGTTCACCGGCCGACTGCTGCCCTTGCTGCATTTCCCGCTGGAGCTCGATTATCTGCACGTAACCCGCTACGACGGCAGGACCCGCGGCTCGGAAGTGCGATGGAAAGCCGGGCCGCGCACCGATATTCGCGGCCGCACGCTGCTGGTGGTGGACGACATCCTCGACGAAGGCGACACGCTGGCCGCGGTGCGGGAGAGATTGCTGGCCGACGGCGCGGCTGTGTTTTTCAGCGCGGTGTTCGCCGACAAGGATATCGGCCGCGCCAAGCCGATCCGGGCCGATTTTGTCGGCGTGCGCGTGCCCGACCGCTACGTTTTCGGATTCGGCATGGACATCAACGAATACTGGCGCAATCTTCCCGCAATCTACGCATTGAAGTCCTGAAACCGAAATCATGCTCGGCATAATCGGCGGCACCGGCCTTACCCAACTCGCCAATCTGGAGATCACGCGGCGTGAGGTGGTGCGCACCCCCTACGGCGAGCCTTCCGGCGCGCTGATTTTCGGCAGACTCGGCGGCCGCGAAGTCGTGTTCCTGGCCCGTCACGGCTATGGGCACACCATTCCCCCGCATGCGGTGAACTACCGGGCCAATATCTGGGCGCTGCATTCGGAACAGGTGTCGCGGGTGGTCTCGGTCGCGTCGGTCGGCGGCATCCGCGCCGACCTGAAGCCGGGCACGCTGGCGATCCCCAGCCAGATCGTCGATTACACCTACGGGCGCAAGCACACTTTCTTCGACGGTCCGGATCAGCCGGTCACGCATGTGGATTTTACCCACCCTTACTGCGACAAGCTGCGCGGCCAGTTGCTGGATGCGGCAAGGCAGGCGAAACAGGCAATCGTGGATGGAGGGGTTTATGCCGCTACCCAGGGCCCGCGCCTGGAATCTTCCGCCGAGATCGACCGGCTCGAGCGCGACGGCGCCAACATGGTGGGAATGACCGGCATGCCGGAAGCAGCGCTCGCGCGCGAGCTCGGCTTGCGCTATGCCGCCGTCGCGGTGGTGGTGAACTATGCGGCGGGGCGCGGCGACAGCGCCGATGCGATACATCTGGAGCAGATCAATGCGGTAATCAAGACCACCATGGTGAAGGTGCGGATACTGCTGGAAAAACTGATGCAAGGCGATGATTAGGCCGGTATTGAGGATGGGCGACCCGCGCCTGCTGGAACGCGCTGCATCAGTGGTCGAGTTCGATACCCCGGAGCTGCGTGCGCTGATCCAGGACATGGAAGACACCATGCGGGCGAAGAATGGCGCGGGCATCGCCGCGCCGCAGATCGGCGTCAGCCAGCAAGTGGTGATCTTCGGCGTCGGCTTCAATCCGCGTTACCCGGACGCCGAGCAGGTGCCTTACACGGTGCTGATCAATCCGCTGCCCGAGCCGATCGGAGCCGAAATGGAAGAGGGATGGGAAGGCTGCCTGTCGGTGCCGGGGATGCGCGGAGTCGTGCCGCGCTACGCCAAACTGCGCTACCACGGTTACGATCAATTCGGCAATCCGATCGACCGGACCGTCACCGGCTTTCACGCCCGGGTGGTGCAGCACGAAGCCGACCACCTGATTGGCATCCTCTATCCGATGCGCATCCCCGACCTGCGCAACTTCGGCTTCAACGAAGAACTTTTTCCCGGCCAGCAGATCGTCGACGCCTGATCAGGCGGGCTGCAATTCGCGAACCAGTTCGGCCTCGAGCCGGACCACCCGTTTGGAATCGCGCAATTCCTCTCCGGTCACCAGGAAGCTGTCTTCGGCACGCTCTCCCAGGGTGCTGATTTTCGCGGTGTAGACATTGATGCCGTAGCTGTCCAGCACGCGGGCAATCCGGTATAGGAGGCCGGGACGGTCGCCCGCCATGACGTTCAGATAGTAGTAGGCGCCTTTTTCGTCGGGACGGATATTCACTTCCGGCGTGATCGGCACGTAGCGCACCTGGCGTGACATCCGGCCGGTAGAGGGCGGCGGCAGCGGGCCGTGCGCGCGCAGCCAGCTTTCCAGCTCGTGCTCGACGTAGCTGATCAGGTCGCGGTAATGCAATTTTGCCCCGGCCGGGTCCATGACCTGGAAGCTGTCGAGCGCATAGCCGTGCCTGGTGGTGTAGATCTTGGCTTCGACGATGCTGAAGTTGATGCTCTGGAAGAAGCCGCAGATGCGCGCGAACAGCGACTTCTCGTCGCGCGAATAGATCATCACCTGCAGTCCCTCGCCGATCGGGGAAAGCCGCGCCTTGATCACGGGCGCCGGGGAATTCACGCGATAGTTGAGCAGCCTGGTGTGCCAGACGATGTCCTGCTCGTCGTGGCGCAGGAAGTAGGAATCGTCGAGCTGATTCCACAGATCGCGGTGGGAACCCTCGGGAATCGCGTAGGCGCGCAATTTCTCCAGCACCCGTTCCTGGCGCGCCTGCAAGGTGTTTTCGGCCGGCAAAGCGGCCGGGTTGAGCAAGCGCCGCGTGGCCCGGAACAGGTCTTCAAGAAGCTGGCCCTTCCAGGCGTTCCAGACCTTCGGGCTGGTGCCGCGTATGTCGGCGACGGTCAGCAGATACAGCGCCACCAGATGGCGGTCGTCACCCGCTTTCGCGGCAAATGCGCCGATCACGTCGGGGTCGAACAGATCCTGTTTCTGCGCGGTTGCCGACATGGTGAGATGGTGTTCCACCAGCCAGGCCACCAGCTCGGTGTCCTGCTTCGACAGCCCGTGCGCCTTGCAGAACCTGCGGGCATCCGCCATACCCAGCTTCGAGTGGTCGCCGCCGCGACCCTTGGCGATGTCGTGAAACAACCCGGCAAGATAAAGCACTTCCGGGCGCTCGAACTCCGCGAACAGCCGGCTGGAGAGCGGATACTCGTGCGCCATCTCCGCGATGGCGAAGCGCCGCAGGTTGCGCACCACCATCAGGATATGCTCGTCCACGGTATAGACGTGGAAGAGGTCGTGCTGCATGCGCCCGACGATGCGCCCGAATGCGGGAATGTAAGGCCCCAGCACGCCGTACTGGTTCATCCGCCGCAGCGTGTGAGTGAGTCCCGAAGGGCGGTGCAGGATCTTCATGAACAGCGCGCGATTCACCGGATCGCGGCGAAATGCCGCGTCGATCTTCTTGCGCGCGTGCCACAACGCCCGCATCGTCGGCACCGCAAATCCCTTGAGTTCTGGGTGGTCCTGCAGCAGCAGAAAGGCTTCGAGAATGGCCGAGGGTTGTTTCTGGAACAGGGCGTGGGCCGCTTCCAGAAGTTCGTTGTGCACGCGAAAGCGCTCGTTGAGAGGCCTGGGTTCGGCATCCACCGAGGGGAAAATGCGCTCCCGCAGGTTCTGCAGCACGATGGTGTTCAGCAGCTGCACCTGCTTCGCGGTGCTGTAGAAGCGCTGCATCAACTGCTCGCTGGCGCGTCTGGCCGGCGTATCCGCAAGCCCGTACTCCTGGGCCAGTGCGGACTGAAAATCGAACACCAGGCGGTCTTCCCGTCGCGAGGCCAGGTAATGCAGCCGCACCCGCAATTCGGCAAGAGTGGACCCGTGGCGTTGCAGTTGCCGCGCCTCTTCGCCGGTGAGAATGCGCTGTTTGGTGAGATCGCCCCAACTGCTCCCGAGCTTTGCCGCGCGCGCGATCCACAGGATGTTCTGCAGATCGCGCAGGCCGCCGGGACTCTCCTTGAGGTTCGGCTCGAGGTTGTAGGCGGTATCGTTGAAACGGGTATGGCGTTGCTGCTGCTCGAGCAGTTTGGCTTCGACGAAATAGGGGACGTCCAGTCCCTCCTCGATGGTCTTGACGAAGTGCGAATAGAGCTTGCGGTTGCCGGCGATGAGCCGCGATTCCAGCAGCGTGGTTTGCACGGTGACGTCGCGGCTCGCCTCTTCGCTGCACCCGGCGATGGTGCGAACGCTGTGGCCGATCTCCAGGCCGATGTCCCAGAGCACGCCGACCAGCTCTTCCACGCGCGAGCGCGCCGCGTCGCTCGCCTGATCGGGCAGCAGCACCAGCACGTCGACATCGGAGTAGGGGTAGAGCGTGCCGCGACCATAACCACCCACCGCGATCAGCGCCAGTTCATCCGCCTGGCCGGTTTCGGACCAGATCGTCTTCAGCGCCTCGTCCACCAGCACGCACTGGCGATCCAGCGCCTTGGCGGGATCGGGTTTTTCCAGGAAGGCGGCCTTGAGCGTCTTGCGCCCCTCGGCCAGCGCATTGCGCCACGCGCCGACCCGGGATGACAGCGCGGCAGTGCGTGCGCCGGCTGGAGCGACGGCCGAAGCCATTTAGGCGACGAACGAGGACGGCGCCGGTGCGCCGTCAGACACCGTCAGCACTTCGAATCCGCTGTCGGTGACCAGCACCGTGTGCTCCCACTGTGCCGACAGCGAGTGATCCTTGGTGACCACGGTCCAGCCGTCGCCGAGCTGGCGGATGGCGGGCTTGCCGGCGTTGATCATCGGCTCGACGGTGAAG
>JBGQGT010000194.1:0-4980 GCA_041497595.1 Gammaproteobacteria bacterium | reverse complement strand
GCCGGCCATTCCCGGATTGAAACCGAAACGCTCGTCGATCCTGCGTAGTTTTTCCGGGCGGATGCCGATTCGGGGGCGATGGCGGTAGTAGGCGTCGTCGCCGTAGGGCACCAGCGTATTGAGGCCGTCGTTGCCGCCGGACAGCTCGAGGACCACGAGGATCCGATTCGAGGCCGTGGCGTCCGCGGCGAGCGCGCGCGAGAACACCAGCGGCATGCCATTGAGTGCACCGGCCCCTGCGCCGCACAAGCATGCGCGCAGCACATCACGTCTGGTCCAGCTTCGAGTTCGACTAACTTTGCTCATGGTCCGGCAACCTCCACGATTCAGGCTCCCTCTCCAGCAAGCTGGAGAGGGCGGGGGGTGAGGCGATTATCCAAGTTGGTACTCCGGCAACGACAGAATCAGGTGCAGCGTCGATCGCAACGGTTCTTCCAGGAAAGTCCCGGCCGCGGCCAGATCGCCGGTACCGAGTTCGCTTTCGAGGAATTTCCCGATCCGCGCGCGGGTGCCGGCATCCACCGGCACCGAAAGGAAACCTGCCAGCAACACGTCCACTGCCTGCTGCGCGTTGCGGCAGCCGGCCGCGCGCACCATGCCGGCCAGATCGAGTTGCGCCGTCGCCCTCGGTATCGGCTTCACTTTCTGGATCGCCATCTGCCAGCCGTGGTAGCTCGCCAGCCGGGTGTTGAAATCCTCGTCGCGATCGGCCATCTGCATCGACATCGAAGTCACCTCCTTGGCGTCGGGCTTGGTCGCGGTCGTCACGTCGAAACCCATCGCCAGCTTCTCGCTCACGGCGGCGATCTGGTAGTCGTTACCCGGGTAGCGATCGGGCGGGAGGAAGTTGATGTCGGGAAACACCGTGTCGTACACGAAGTTGCCCCGTGCCAGCAGCAGGCCCGGGGTGATCCAGCTTCTGCCGTGCGCCCAGCCGGCCACCGTGGGCGGGAAGAACAGCTTCTGGCCGAGCATTTCCGTTATTTCATTGAAGTCCGGCACCCCGGGGATTTCCTTCAGCCCCATTTTCCTGTAAGTCGACACCACCAGTTCGACCGGCGGCTTGATGCGGGTGCCGACCGACGCAGGACTGTAGAAATCGCGGGAAAGAAACAGGGTCTCCAGCAGCGGCGCAACCTGATAGTTCGCATCGCGCAGCTTTGCGCCCAGCTTCTTGCGCAGCTCCGGAGAAATCTCGTCGCGCACGAAATAGCGGTAAATCTTGCCGCCGATGTACTCGGCGGTCACCGGGTGGGCGAGGATGACGTCGATCACGGCCACGCCGTCGAAATTGCCGCTGCGGCCGAGCACCGTCTTCGTCATGGTGTCGTGCTTGTCAGGTGCGATCACGAAGTTCAGGTCGACGAAATTCCATCCGGTAAAGGCGCGTGCGGCTTCGCGGATGTCAGTTTCGGTGTAGTTGCCGACCCCCATGGTGAACAGTTCCATGATCTCGCGCGCGAAGTTCTCGTTCGGCGCGCCTTTCACGTTCACTGCGGCGTCGAGGAAGGCGAGCATGGCCGGGTCCTGCGCCACGCCGATCAGCAGCTCGCGGAAGCTGCCGGTGCCCTTGTCCTGGAACAGCTCGAGCTGCTTGAGCATCTTGCGGTAGTCGCGCACCTTTTCTTCGCTGGTGGCGAAGTGACCGTGCCAGAACAACGCCATCTTTTCTTCCAGCGGGCGTTGGGTAACGAGCATGCGGTTCGCCCACCAGTAGGCGAGGCGATGCGTCTCCAGCCGGCTGGCGCGCAGCCAGTAGAAAAACCGGTCGGCAACCGGCTGCAGGCGCCGATTGCCCGCAGGTTTGACTTTTACGCCGAGGGATTCGCCGGTCTTCTTGGCGAGGTCGGTTGCGGCCGGGCGGGAAGGCGGGAAGGGTTCGAGCCCGGGATCGTGAGCACCGGAGTGGTCGAAGGCCGGCAGATCGTTCGGGATGGTCTTGTGATAGACCAGCCGCCGGACCGCGGCCTGTGGCGTCATTGCGGCGTACAGCGCGATCTCTTCCGGTGTGCCGCCGAAGCCGGCGCGCTCCAGCAGATGCGCGGCACGTGCGGCATTCCAGTCCTGCGTACCGATCGGCGTGAGGTCGCCCGCCCACTGGGCGGCGTTCAAAGCGAAGCTCGAAAGCAGTAGCGCGGCGAGGCCGAGTCCGCGCGCGGCTGAGCATCTCGTCATGGCGTCTCCCTGGCACATGGTCTTGCGGTCCGGCATTGCCCGGCGCCCGCGAGGCCTGCAATTATCCTCCACCCGGACTGCGATGCGGAGCCGGCGCAAAACCCGCAGAAGCATTTCATGATTATCATGACGTCGCTTGACGCCCGGGCGCGCCGGGAGTAGCTTCACGCCCCACAAAACCAAGTCAATCAGGCTGTTCCGTCTTGATCACCACGCTCTCCCTCCTTGCAGTCGGCTTCTTTCTCGGCATGCGTCACGCCACCGATGCCGACCATGTGATCGCGATCTCAACGATCGTCAGCCGCCAGCGCTCGTTGCGCGGCGCGGCGCTGATCGGCGCGTTGTGGGGAGTGGGCCATACATTGACGGTCGCGATCGTCGGGGGAGCGATCATTCTTTTCGCCATCGTCATTCCCCCGCGCACCGGGCTGGCGATGGAGTTCGCCGTAGGGGTGATGCTGGTCGTGCTCGGCCTGCTGAACCTGACCGGCCTCAACCAATGGATCCGCGACAACGTGGCGCCGGGTTCCGGCTCCCTTCACGCCCATACCCACGCCCATGGAGACTATGCGCATACCCATACGCACGGCCATGGCGAGGCGAACCACGGGCATCCCGAAGACCGCACACCGCAGGCCTGGCTCGACCGAAAACTGGGCGGAATCGGGCTCTATCAGATGGTGCGCCCGCTGGTGGTGGGCGTCGTGCACGGACTGGCCGGATCGGCAGCGGTTGCGCTGCTGGTGCTCACCGCGATCAAGGATCCGTTATGGGGCATGGTGTACCTGTTCCTGTTCGGCGTCGGCACCATCGCCGGCATGATGCTGATCACCGTGGCGATCGCCGCGCCGTTTTCCTATTCGATCGAGCGCTTTCCGCGCTTCAACGCCCATCTGCGCGTGGCTTCCGGGCTGCTGTCGCTGGGTTTCGGACTGTTCCTGATCTACTACATCGGCTACGTCGATGGCCTGTTCACGGACAACCCGAAGTGGGCGCCGAAGTAAGGAATCTCTCGGTGCATATTTCAACTTGAAACTTAAGAATTATTGCTTGAAAATTAAGAAGTAGTTACTGCGGCGCAGCATTGACGCTAAGACGTTCGGGGACTAAATTTTCGCAATGCAAACAGAAACGAGCGGACCGCAGCGTACGGCCCGCGTGGCAGCGTTGAAAGGTTTTGGTCTCGGCGCACTGGCAGTCGGATTGATTGCGCTGGTGGCAGTGGCAGCAGTGCGCGAAACCGCCAAACCCAAGCAACAAGAGGTCGCGACGAATTCGGCGTTCGGTCACTCGGAGCGCCCGGCGATGACGGCTGCGGAAGAAGCGTACGCGCACGCGTTGTGGCCGGTTCACGCACAGGTGAAGCTGGACGCGGTGAAAATGACGTTTGCCGGGCTAGCGTACAAGATGGGAGACATCAAGCGTGCTGCGGTGAAGGATCGGGTCGCGCCGCTTACACCGAGGTTCGACTCGGCGCTGGCAGAGATAAACAAGTTGCAACCGCCCGCGTCGATGCGGGACTTGCACGGCGAATACGTCGAGGCCATCAAGCTGTATCGGGATGCATCGGCAATAATGATCAGGTTGGCGGCGGACGGGCGCGACGAGCACCTGATTGAAGCGCAGGAAAGATCGGAGAAAGCATCGGGCCTGACTCTCAAGGTGGGTGACACTTTGTGGCCTGGGGAGTACAAGCCGAATTGAGCAAGGTTTTCCGGACGCGTGTCGCCAGGCACGAGTGCGGGAATTAAGAAGAAGTCGCATCGAGCAGTCCAATCGTCAAGGAGGGGTGGAAAATGAAAAAGAGTTGGGGGTTGAAACGAGCCGTGGTTGCTGTGGGTGTGGCTGCTGCGGCGACGCTGGCAGCTCCGGTTGCACAAGCTGCCGATGTTTGTTCCGTGTGGCTGGTGGAAAACAGCCGCTTCATGAACGTGCCGTTCGGCATGTTCCATCCTGACCGCTCTTTCGTTCAGGGCAGCGACAATCCGCGCAACAACGTCAACAAGGTTGACCTGCCGGTAAACGTCGGCGTGATCAAGTGCGGCAACGAACTGATCCTGTACGACAACGGCTGGAACCAGACCGACTACCACAAGATGACCGGCACCGGACACTGGTCGCCGCTGTCCAAGCAGATCGCCCAGCTTGGTTTCGATGCCAAGGACGTCAAGAAAGTTATCGTCGGTCACGGCCACTGGGACCACGCCGGCAGCTTGGATGAGTTCCCGAATGCAATTCTGTATATCCAGAAAGAAGAATTGCGTGGCATCGAATGGGCGCTGAACTATCCGCACCCGCGCATTTCTGCGGTGAACGACTCGCCCGGCGGCTGCTCCCGCACCCCGGCCTGCGGCTACCCAGCCAAGACCGTGGACTCGATCTACAGCAAGATCTTGCGTGGCAAGGCAGTGATTGTCGACGGCGAGATGGAAGTCCTGCCGGGCGTGAGGATCCATCCGGCGTTCCGTGCGCACACGGCTGGCTCGCAGTTGCTGGAAGTTCCGACCTCGATAGGCAAACTGGTGTTCGGCAGCGATGCGTACTCGTCCTGGGAAGGGATTCGCGACTGGGAAATCGCCAACCCGCAGCAGACCGTCACGGTGCAGAAGTTCCTGGCCTACGAGAAGTGCTACTAGATCACCTGCGGCTATCAGTTCTGCGTGTCCGCGCACGAGCCGATGTCCTACTCCGACAAGTACCCGATCACCAAGAACAACTGGGTGGGGATGAACGGCGGCCGCCTGGCGGAAGTCGCCCTGGCGCCCGGAGAAAAGTCGCGCAAGCCGTAATCGGCTGACCGCAGGT
>JBGQGT010000193.1:0-4982 GCA_041497595.1 Gammaproteobacteria bacterium | reverse complement strand
ATGGCCGTCATACCCAATACCGATGCGATTTCCATTTTGTTCTCCCAGTGCTAGACGATTAAAGACAATTGCCCGTTGCGTTTTAGTGGCTTTCCGCCGCCATGCTCATGTACACGATGGTCAGCATCATGAACACGAAGGCCTGCAGCGTGATGATCAGGATGTGGAACAGCGCCCATCCGAGGCTCAGCACCGCGCTGAAAGGCGCCCACAGGAAACCCGCGCCCGCCAACACCGCGAGCAGGATGAAAACCATCTCGCCCGCATACATGTTGCCGAACAACCGCAGTGCCAGCGAAATCGGCTTGGCGATGTCTTCGATGATGCGGAACAGCAGGTTGACGGGGAACAGGTACTTGCCGAACGGCACGGTCAGGGCTTCGTGAAGGAATCCGCCGATGCCCTTGAACTTGACGTTGAATCCCAGCATCAGCAGGAACACCGTAAGTGACATCGCGAAGGTCAGGTTCGGATCGGTGGTGGGTACCACTTTGAAATGCTCGACGCCGGCGGCGTGTATGCCCATCGGGACGAAATCCACCGGTATCAGGTCCATGGCGTTCATCATGAACACCCAGATGAAAATCGTGATCGCCAGCGGCGTGACCAGTTCGCTCTTGGCGTGGAAGGTGTCCCGCACCTGCGAATCGACCAGCGAGACCACCATTTCGAAGAAATTCTGCATGCCTCCGGGGACGCCGCTGGTGGCGCGCCGCGCGGCCAGCGCCATCAGGCCGAAGATCGCCAGGCCGATGACGCCGGAAACGATCAGGGTATCGAGATGCAGAGTCCAGAAACCGTGACCGACGTGCAGGTTGGTCAGGTGATGAACGATGTAGTCTGAGGTGGTCGGCGCAGCCTGCTCGGTGCTCATATCGGTTCAAATTCTCGAAAACATCACCAGCGCCGCCCAGTACACCAGCAATGTCGCGGCGTAGGCGGCAAACAACGGCAACACGGAAATTTCCTTCACCCACGCGAACGTCGCGCCGAACAGGAGCACGGTCAACATCAGCTTGCCGAACTCGCCGGCAAAGTGCGCTCGCAGCAGACGCTCCGGAGCACTATGCCGGGACCGGATGACTCGCAATGCGTAAAACGCACCCGGGATGAAAGCGATTGCGCCGCCGGTCAAAGCCGATTTCGCGGAAACCCAGTTCCCGAACAACAGGAATAGCGCGGCGACGCCAAAAGCCACTGCAACCTGCATGGCGATGATGCTGACAAACGCCCGGATCATCGCCCCTCCTGCCACCGGCCCGGGATTCTTGAAGCCGATGCGGCCGCAGCAACCCGCAAAAAGGCCAAAATTTTAGTGGGGTTGAGGAACCACTGTCAACGACGATCTGGCTTTCCCGCGGCGCGCCGGCCGTTCAGCGGCGCAGTTTGCGGAGGAATTCGTCGAGTTGATCAAGACTGGAGTAGCCGATCACCAGTTTGCCGCGCCCACCCTTGCCCGGGGTGATGGACACCGGCGCGCCGAGCGTCTCCGCAAGATCTTCCTCCAGAGCCTGAAGGTCGCGATCCTTCCTGTGTTTGCGCGGCGTCCTGCGGGCGGTCACCTCGGCACGGCCAGCCAACTGCTCGGTTTCACGCACCGACAGCCCACGGCTGACAACTTGGTGCGCCAACTCCACCTGGCGCGGCCCGCTCACCGCCAGCAGTGCCCGGGCATGGCCCATGTCGAGCTTGCCCTGCATCAGCAGTTCCTGCACGGGCTTGGCGAGATTCAGCAGCCGCAACAAATTGGTAACCGCGCTGCGCGAGCGCCCGACCGCCTGCGCCGCGGTGTCGTGGGTCATGCGGAATTCGTCTATCAACCTGTGGATGCCGCCCGCTTCTTCCAGCGGATTGAGGTCTTCGCGCTGGATGTTCTCGATCAACGCCATCGCCAGCGCCGCCTGGTCGGGTACCGCGCGCACGACAACCGGCACTTGCGCCAGTCCGGCAAGCTGGGCCGCTCGCCAGCGGCGCTCACCGGCGATGATCTCGTACTTGCCGCCGTCCACCGGGCGCACCAGGATCGGCTGGAGCAGGCCCTGGGCCTTGATCGAATCGGCAAGTTCCGCAATCGACTGCGGGTCCATGCGCGTGCGCGGCTGAAAACGGCCGGGTTTGAGCATGCCCACCGCGAGCTCGGCCTGCGCGTCTTCGGCCCGGTTATCGTTGCCGGCGAGCAGCGCGTCGAGCCCGCGGCCAAGTCCTTTGAGTTTCGCCATCTGCATTGTTCCTAAGTGTTCTTGCCGAGCATCTCGCCTGCCAGAGCGAGGTAGGCCAGCGCGCCTTTCGATTGCCGGTCGAAGCTGAGCGCCGGGATGCCGTGGCTGGGCGCCTCCGCAAGCCGTACGTTGCGCGGGATCACGGTACGGTAGACCTTGTCGCCAAAGTGTTGCTGGAGTTGATCCGAGACCTGTTGCGAAAGCATGTTGCGCGGGTCGTACATGGTACGCAGCAAACCCTCGATTTCGAGCGCGGGATTCAGTTTCATGCGCACTTTCTTGATGGTCTGCACCAGGTCGGACAGGCCTTCCAGCGCGTAGTACTCGCACTGCATCGGAATCATCACCGCGTTGGCAGCGCACAGCCCGTTCACCGTCAGAAGATTGAGCGCCGGCGGGCAGTCGATCAGTACATAGTCGTACTGCGCCTTGATTTCTTCGAGCGCGCTCTTCAGCCGCGTTTCGCGTTCGGTCAACTCCACCATTTCCACTTCCGCACCGGCGAGTTCGCGGTTGGCCGGAATCAGGTCATAGCCGCCGCTCTGGCTGCGCACCCTGACCGATGACATCGGCGCGGAACCCAGCAACACCTGGTAGACCGTCGCCTTGAGGCCGCGCTTGTCGATGCCGCTTCCCATGGTGGCGTTGGCCTGCGGATCGATGTCCACCAGCAGCACGCGCCGCCCGGCCATCACCAGGCTCGCGGCGAGATTGATGCTGGTGGTGGTCTTGCCGACACCGCCTTTCTGGTTGGTGATTGCGAGTATGCGCGGCATGTTGTTCAGCCGGCGTCCGCTGCTGCGCTCGGGCGCAGCATGACCAGATGGCGTTCCGCATCGAGCCGGGGCACGTGCAGGGGGATGATTGTTTCCGCCTTCCAGGAGCCGGGGAGCTGCGCGATCTCTGCGTCCGGGCGCGCGCCTTTCATCGCAGCCAGCACGCCGCCGGGCCTGCACAGGTGGCCTGCAAGCCTGATGAAGTCGGCGATGCTGGAGAAGGCGCGCGAGATGACGACGTCGAATGTCGTAGCAGGCCGGTACGACTCGGCTCTTTCGATCACGACGTTGACGTTCGCGAGTGCCAGCTCGGTGGTTGCCTGAGTCAAAAACGCGCCTTTCTTCTGGTTCGAATCGAGCAATGTCACGGGTCTGTCCGGACATGCGAACGCAATCGGGATCCCCGGCAACCCTGCGCCGCTGCCCACATCCACAAGTCGTCCTGCCGGCAAGTGCGGCACAACCGCGAGGCTATCCAGCAGGTGATGGCTGACCCACTTCGTTTCCTCGCGGATTGCCGTGAGGTTGTATACGCGGTTCCACTTCGCCAGCAGCGCCAGGTAGTCCAGCAGCCGTTCAGTCGTCGACTGCGGCAACGCCAATCCCAGGTCGGCAATACCCTGCCGCAACAGCGCAGCCGCCTGGCTCAACCGCGGTTTCCCGCGGCGTGTACCTGGCTGCCGTGGCGACAACCAGGCTCGGCTGTCGCCTTGATGCCGCGCTTCAAGTGCACCAGCAGCAGTGAAATCGCCGCCGGAGTGATGCCGGAAATGCGCGCGGCCTGGCCGAGGGTCTCGGGCTTGTGCTTGTTGAGTTTCTGCTGCACCTCGATCGACAGTCCTCGCACGCTGCGGTAATCGAGTTCCGCCGGCAGGCGCAGGGTTTCGAAGTGCTCCTGGCGCTCGACCTCTTCGCGCTGACGTTCGATGTATCCCTGATACTTGGTCTGGATTTCGACCTGTTCGGCAGCCTGATCCTCGGCCACGCCCGGTCCGGCATCGGCCAGCGCCATCAGACCGCGATAGCGGACCGACGGCCGGCGCAGCAGCTCCTCCAACGTGTAGTCGCGTTCCAAAGGCTGTCCGAACAGTTGTTGCATGGTTTCTTCGGCGAGCAGTTTCGGGTTGAGCCACGTAGTCTTCAACCGCTCCAGTTCGCGCGCGACGATTTCGCGTTTGCGTTCGAAGACTTCCCAGCGCGCATCGTCCACCACGCCAAGGTGCCTGCCGATTTCCGTGAGGCGCATGTCGGCGTTGTCTTCGCGCAGGCTCAAGCGGTATTCGGCACGGCTGGTGAACATTCGGTAGGGCTCGGTCACGCCGCGAGTAATCAGGTCGTCCACCAGCACACCGAGGTAAGCCTGGTCGCGCCGCGGGCACCAGGGTTCTTTGCCCTGCACCAGCAGCGCCGCATTGATCCCGGCAAGCAGTCCCTGCGCAGCCGCTTCTTCGTAACCGGTGGTGCCGTTGATCTGGCCGGCGAAAAACAGTCCCTTGATCGCTTTGGTTTCCAGCAATGACTTGAGTCCGCGTGGATCGAAGTAGTCGTATTCGATGGCGTAGCCCGGACGGGTCAAGTGTGCATTTTCCAAGCCCTTGATCGAATGAACTAATTCGACTTGCACGTCGAATGGCAGACTGGTCGAAATGCCGTTCGGGTAGACCTCGTTGGTGGTCAGGCCCTCGGGCTCGAGGAAGATCTGGTGCGAGTTCTTGTCGGCGAAGCGCGTGACCTTGTCCTCGATGGACGGGCAGTAACGCGGTCCGACGCCTTCGATCACGCCGGTGAACATCGGTGAACGATCGAGCCCGCCGCGGATGATTTCATGGGTGCGCAGATTGGTGTGGGTGATCCAGCACGGCAGTTGCCGCGGATGCTGGCCGGCCGAACCGAGGAAGGAGAACACCGGTACCGGGTCGTCGCCTGGCTGCTCGGTCATCACCGAATAGTCGATGCTGCGGCCGTCGAGCCGCGGCGGCGTGCCGGT
>JBGQGT010000192.1:0-4997 GCA_041497595.1 Gammaproteobacteria bacterium | reverse complement strand
CGCCAGCTTACCGAAAATGGCCAGAAACCCCTGTTCGTGATCATGAAGCGGCCGTTTTCAGCGCGCAGGATGCAGCCCCAGGACAACATTGGCAATTCCTAATCCGGGGTAGGCCCCATCACTTTAGTGATACCTAGACCGGCGGGCGGGGTCGGCGTTGACCGCCCACTCTGAGTCGTCTCTGGCAGTCTTGGGGAAGTTCGGCGGTATGCGCCCGGACTGGAGTTTCACGAAATGCCCGCAAGCGGGGCGAGCCAACCGCCCGAACACGGCGGCGAAAAGCCACGCCGGGGGCGCATGGCTGGGGCCAAGGCAGTAGACTATCCCCAAGGGTAGAGGCGGGCCGGCAGGGCTCCGTTTTATCCCCCAAAATCACGCGGAGGCTGAAAATGACGCGCTCACCGGCCCGCAAGCAGCGGGCCCTTATTGTGTCGGCAGCGTTAATTGTCATCGCGCTGGCGCTATTCATTCGCCCACAGGTCGCGTCGCCCCAGTATAACGAGGCGCCGGGCAACGCCGTACCCGAGTCAAAAACGGCCAGCGTCGAGTTCGACGCGAAAGAGAAAAAATGGCTGGCAGCGCATCCGGTCATAAGGGTCGGCGCGGAAACGAGTTATGCGCCTTACGAGTTCGTCGATAGCCGGGGCAAATTTGCCGGGGTCGTAGCCGACTACCTGGAAATCATCAAACGACGTCTCGGGGTGGAGTTTCAGGTCTATCAGCTGCTGAATTTCGCGGCGGTGCAGGACAAGCTGCAAAAGAGGGAGCTGGACATCGTGCTTGCGGTCACGCGCGCGCAAGAACGCCAACCCTTTCTCGCCTTCACCAAACCCTATCTGCACTACGTAAACGTCATCGTCACCCGTGACGACTATGGTTTCGTTAGCGGATTGCGCGATTTCGCGCCCGAGCGCGTCGCCGTCGTACAGGGACACTCGTCCCAGTCGCTGATGGTGAGGGCATATCCGAATCAGCCTGTACCTGCCTACCCTGACATCCTCGAGGGCCTGATGGCGGTGTCCACGGGAAAAGTGGACGGCCTAGTCGACGACATCTTCCCCATCGTGTTCAACATCAGGCAACGCCAGATCAGCAATCTGAGGATCGCCTCGCCGGTCGAAAAGGCATTGCAGCCGCAGGGCTTCTCAGTAGGCGTGCGCAACGACTGGCCGGAGCTGGTCAGCATCCTCGACAAGGTGTTGGACGCGATCGGCGACGAGGAACAGCGGGCAATTTCGCAGAAATGGCTGTCGGTCCGGTATGAAAGCAAGGTCGATTACCGGGCCATCTGGACATCGCTGGCGGTGTTCTCCGTCATCCTGGTGGCGGGCGTGCTGTATATCCGCCTGCTCAGCGCGCAGCGACGGGCCCTGATGGCTGCGCGCGCGGAGCTCGAAGCGGCGAGTCGCGCCAAGGACCAGTTCCTCGCAAACATGAGCCACGAGCTGCGCACCCCGCTGCATGCGATCCTCGGGTACGCGGAACTCGTGCGCGAGCGCCCGCTGGCGGACCCCGGACGCCAGGAGGCATTGGCAACGATAGCGCGCAGCGGCCGTCACCTGCTCGACCTGATCAATGATTTGCTGGATCTGTCGAGGATCCGGTCCGGCCGTCTCGAGTTGCACCTGTCTCCCGTGCCCCTGCCAGCCTTGATCGAGGAAATTGCGGCCATGGTGCGCGTAGATGCCGAGAGGATAGGGTTGGAATTCGTCCTCGAAGCATCGGGTGACCTTCCGGAGCAGGTAAATGCGGACGGCAAGCGCCTGCGGCAAATCCTGCTGAACCTGCTCGGCAATGCCATCAAGTTCACGGCCGCCGGGCGTGTAACCCTGACCGTGCAGACGTTTCCGCTCAGCAGCGAGCGCGTCGAACTGCGGGTCTGGGTGCGCGATAGCGGCATCGGCATCGCGCCAGAGGATACCGCCCGCATCTTTGCACCTTTCGAGCAGGCTGAGCCGGGGCGCAAGCGCGAGTCCGGTGTTGGCCTCGGGCTGGCCATCAGTCAGGAGCTTGCACACCTGATGGGCGGGGATATCGAGGTCGAAAGCCGCCCGAACGGCGGCAGTACTTTCCGTTTCGCGGTGGTACTGCCGCTGGTCAAGGAGCCGCAGGCCGTCCTGCCCGCGCACCGACGCATCGTCGGCTACCAGGGAACTTCCAAATGCATCATGGTCGCCGACGATCAGGAAGAGAATCGCCAGTTGCTTCAGCAGATACTCGAACCCCTGGGATTCGAAGTGGCCGCCGCCGCAGGTGGACAGGCAGCAGTTGCCGCCGCGCGGCAGCGGCGTCCGGCCCTGATCGTAATGGATCTACGCATGCCGGAGATGTCAGGCTTTCAGGCTGCTCACTCCATTCGCCAGTCGCCCGAACTGGCTACGGTGCCGATAGTGGCAGCATCCGCCAGCACCGCTGACCTCGAACGGGCGGAAGCAGATGCGCTCACTTTCGCGGCCTGCCTGCGCAAGCCGTTCGAGAGCATGGAACTGCTTGACATCATCGGGCGCCTGCTCGACCTGACCTGGCACTACGAGGAGGCCGAGAACGTGGGCGGCGCGCCGGTGCGCGAACAGACGGATGCACAACTCATCGCGCCTTCCGGTGCCACGCTCGACGAATTGCTCGAACTGGCGCGGCTGGGCAAGTTGGTGCGCGTCGAGCAGATCGCGTTGGAGCTGGAGCGGGGCGAAGCGCGGTATCGCCCTTTCGGACGCCGCCTGTACACGCTCGCCCGCGACCTCGACGAGGAGCGACTCATCACGCTGTTGCAGGACTGCGCAGGAACGCATCGCGATGTCGCTCCCAATTGAGTTGCGCGGCGCAACCGTGCTGATCGTCGACGACAAGCCGCAGAACCTGCGCCTGATCTCGGATTTTCTGGCCGAACAGGGATTTGATCTGATGCTTACCCGCAGCGGCGCGCAAGCGCTCGAAAAAGCGCGCCTGGCCAGGCCAGATCTGGTGCTTCTGGACGTGCGCATGCCGGAAACGGACGGCTTCGAGGTATGCCGGCGCATGAAAGCCGACCCGCGGACCGCCGAAGTTCCAGTGATCTTCATGACGGCGGTGGACGACACCGCCCACAAAGTCGAGGGATTTCGTCTCGGTGCGGTGGACTACGTCACCAAGCCGATTCAGCGCGAGGAGCTGCTGGCGCGCATCCAGCACCATTTGCAGTTGAGCCGGCTGCAAAAGGAATTGACGGCCAAGACACAGGATCTGGCGCAGAAGAATGCCGAGCTGGAAGCTTATGCGCATACCATCGCCCACAGCCTCAAGACCCCGCTCGCAGCCGCCGGCCGCTTCCTGGAGATCCTTTGCAAGTTCAAATCGGATGATCTGTCCGGCGAACAGCGGCATCTGGCGCAGCAGGCGCAAAGCGCGCTGGCCATGACCGGAGAGGTCGTTGACGCCCTGCTCCTGCTATCCACGGTCGCACAACAGCACGTCGAACTGAAACCGCTCGACACAGGCAGTCTCGTCAGCCAGGCTCTGAGCCAGTTGGGTGAGATGCTGGCGCGTCAGGGCGCCGACGTGAAGTTACCGCAAAACTGGCCGCAAGCGTTGGGCTACGCGCCCTGGGTGGGAGAGGTATGGATGAACCTGCTCAGCAACGCACTCAAGTACGGCGGCTCGCCGCCGCGTCTCGAGCTCGCCGGCGCGCCGGATGGCCCGCACGTGCGCTTCAGTGTGCGGGATAACGGCCAGCCACTTTCGGAGGACGAGCGCAGGCGCGTTTTTACGCCATTCACTCGCCTGCACAAGGAGCGGGCCGCGGGTCACGGCCTTGGCCTCGCAACGGTGCAGCGCATAGTGTCGAAGCTCGGAGGCACGGTGGGTGTGACCGTTGGACCGGCTGAGGGCAACGAGTTCTTCTTCACGTTGCCGGCGATGCCGGCACTCGCGCCGGACTGAAAATCCCGACCGCGGCCCCGTGTTCGACCGAAACGCGAATACCAACCCGCACTCTCGCAACACAGACCGCTGAAACACCACCATGAAGATCCTGCACGCCGACGACCATCCCATGTTCAGGGAAGGATTGCGGTTCTTCCTGCAGCTTCTGGGCACCCAGGTGACCGTGCTCGAGGCGGGCAACTTGCGGGCGGCGCTGGACAAGCTCGCCCTGGAGTGGCCTGTGGACCTGCTGCTGCTGGACCTGCAGATGCCGGGAATGGGCGAGATCGAGGGTTTCCTCGCCATTCGCCGCAGCTACCCCACCCTGCCGGTAGTGATCGTCTCCGGGGTAAACGATCCGCAAATAATCCGCACCCTCCTCGACGGCGGGGCGCGCGGATACATTCCGAAATTTACCGGTAGCGAACAACTGATGGACGCACTGCGTCGTGTGCTGAACGGGGAGGTGTACGTGCCCGATGCGGTGTTCCTGCCTCCTTCGCGAGCCGCGGGCAACGGCGACGCGGCGCCGCTGACCTCCAGGCAATTGCAGATTCTTCCTCTGCTGGCCGAAGGCATGCCCAACAAACGCATCGCCGACGCATTGGGGCTGACGGAAGGAACCGTCAAGCAGCACCTGAAGGATCTGTTCAGGCGCCTCAACACCAGCAATCGCACTCAGGCTGTCAGGGAGGCCAGGCGCCTCGGGCTGCTGCCAAAATAGGCCGCAGGAACCCGCACTACTTCCGGGGAGGCACCGCGAAATTTCCGAACCGGACCTGGCGGCCCGTTTACCACGCACGCGGCGGGTTCTTGGCGATGATGATCCGTTCGCCGTCCATCCTCAGATAGCCGCCGGTCCGCAGGTCCTTGAGGATGCGGCTGATCATTTCGCGCGAACACCCGACGCGGTTCGCCATGTCCTGCTGGGTCAAGCGCTCGCTGATGACCATTTCACCATCTTGCTCGGTCGCCAGTTCCAGCAGCAGCCGGGCAACGCGCCCATAGACATCGAGCAGCGCGAGATTCCCGACCGTCTTGGTCAGTTCACGCACGCGGTGGATCAGGCTCATGACCAGTTCCGGTCCTGCGTCCGGATG
>JBGQGT010000191.1:0-5018 GCA_041497595.1 Gammaproteobacteria bacterium | reverse complement strand
CTTTCACCAGCCCGATGGACGGTCACGAAGCGTATCTCGAAGCCGATCCCGGCAAGGCGCTGTCGAAGGCTTACGACATAGTGCTCAACGGCTGGGAGATCGGCGGCGGATCGGTGCGTATCCATCGCCAGGAAGTGCAGTCCAGGGTATTCAGGGCGCTGGGCATCGGTGCGGAAGACGCGCAGAGGAAATTCGGGTTTCTTCTGGAAGCGCTGCAGTTCGGCGCGCCGCCGCATGGCGGGCTGGCTTTCGGCCTGGACCGCATCGTCACCATGATGGCGGGCGCGGAGTCCATCCGCGACGTGATCGCCTTCCCCAAGACCCAGCGGGCGCAGGACCTGATGTGCAAGGCGCCCAGCCCCGTGGACGAGAAGCAACTGCGCGAGCTGCACATCCGCCTGCGCAAGAGCGAAGCTGCGAAAACCCAGTAAAAGCGTTCAACGCGGTTAGATCTTGAAGTCCTACAAGATCCCGATTTCGGTGCTGGTGGTGATCCACACCCCGGACCTGCAGGTGCTGCTGCTGGAGCGCGCGGATCACCCGGGTTTCTGGCAGTCGGTCACCGGCAGCCAGGACGAGGGCGAGACGCTGCGCCAGACCGCTGCGCGGGAAGTCGCGGAAGAGACCGGCCTGGATGCCGAGGCCTTCGAGCTTACCGACTGGAACATGCGCAACGAGTACGAGATCTACCAGGAGTGGCGTTGGCGCTACGCGCCGGGCGTCACCCACAATGTCGAGCATGTGTTCGGCTTGGGCCTGCCCGGGCCGCTGCCGGTGAAAGTTGCGCCGGGAGAGCATCTTGGCTACCTCTGGATGCCGCATGACCGAGCCGCGGGCAAGGTTTTTTCCTGGAGCAACGCGCAGGTGCTCAGGATTTTGCCCGAACACCTGTCAAACCGGCTGAACAATGATCGCGATTGCCGGTCTTAGTGTGATAAGGTTTTCGTTCCAGATTTCCCGGGGCTGACGAGGAGCCGCACACTATGCAAGCCAGCGCAACCGCTTTCGACCAGTACAGCCGCCTGCAGGATGACGACTGCGAGGCGCGCATTGTTGCGGCCAAGAAAAAGCTCGGCAAGCGTGCAGCCCTTCTCGCCCACCATTACCAGCGCGCCGATGTCTACAAGCACGCCGACCTGACCGGCGACTCGCTCAAGCTCTCCAAGCTGGCCTCGCAAACCGACGCCGAGTACATCGTGTTCTGCGGCGTGCACTTCATGGCCGAAGTCGCGGACATCCTGTGCAAGCCCGGCCAGATCACCGTGCTCCCCGACATGGCCGCCGGTTGTTCGATGGCGGACATGGCCAGCGTGTCGAAAGTCGAGCGCGTCTGGCGCGAGCTCGGCGAAGTGCTCGACCCCGACCAGCACGTCACGCCGGCCACTTACATCAACTCGGCCGCGGACCTGAAGGCCTTCTGCGGCGAGCACGGCGGCATCGTCTGCACGTCCTCGAACGCGAAACAGATCCTGGAGTGGTCGTTTGCGCGCCGCGAGAAGGTGCTGTTCTTTCCCGACCAGCACCTGGGCCGCTGGACCGGCTACAAGATGGGCATCCCGCTCGAGGAGATGCTGGTATGGGACCCGGACGAACCGATGGGCGGCCTCTCGGCCGAGCAGATCAAGGCTGCCCGCCTGCTTCTCTGGAAAGGACATTGCTCGGTGCATCAGATGTTCCAGCCGCAGCACGTTCTCAAATTCCGCAACCAGCATCCCGAAGGGCTGGTGATTTCGCATCCCGAATGCAAATTCGAGGTGTGCAAGCTCTCGGACTACGTGGGCTCGACCGAGACCATCATCAACACCGTCCGCAATGCGCCGGCGAACACCCGCTGGCTGGTCGGCACGGAGCTGAACCTGGTCAATCGCATCGCCGAGGAGTTCAAGCCGCAGGGCAAAATCATCCAGTTCATGGCGCCGCTGGTGTGCATGTGCTCGACCATGGCGCGCATCGACCCGCAGCACCTGGCCTGGACGCTGGAAAACCTGGCGGAGGGCAGGGTGGTGAACCGGATCAAGGTGCCGGCGCGCGACGCGGAGCTGGCCAAGGTCGCGCTCGACCGCATGCTCGCGGTGTCCTGACCCGCGCCGGCGCCGCCGCCTCGCCGGTGCAACGTTTCCGATAAGGGAGCCGCGGGCAGACGATGCACCGACTCCTGTGGTTCGCGCTGGCGATTCCGGCCTTGTGCCACGCCGCCGATATCAGTCTGCAGGCCGTTCGTCATGGCGACAGCTTCGAAGTCGAGGCCGCCGCAGAATTCGAGGCGGAAGTGCCCGTGGCCTGGGGAGTCCTGACCGACTACGACCGGCTCTCGGAATTCATCCCCGGCATGCACTCGAGCCGGATCGTTTTCCGCAGCAACCACAGCATCACCGTCGACCAAAGCGGCGAAGCCAGGCTGCTGTTTCTCTCCTTTCCCATGCAGGTGCGGCTCGAAGTCGAGGAGTTTCCCTACGAGCGCATCGTCTCGCGCGCGATCGAGGGCAACTTCAAGGAGCTGCTCGGGGCCTACACTCTCGAAGCACGCGGTCGGCGCCTGCTGCTGCGCTACACCGGCACGCTGACCCCGGACTTCAGCATCCCGCCGCTGATCGGTACCATTCTGGTGCGCAACACCGTAAAAAAGCGCTTCAGCGCGATGGTGGACGAGATCATGCGCCGGCAGCGCCTGCACGAACTTCCCGCGGTCGCACCCTCCGGCAGCGGAAGCTGAGCGCGGCCAGGGCGGAGTGCGGCGGCGCAGTCCGTCCGCGGGTAATATGGGATCGGCGCCGGAGACCGTATCTTGCGCCGGCAGTTCACGGCATCGGGCTCAACGGCAGGACATTCATGGAAACGCTGCACGTCGTCACTTACAACATTCACAAGGGCTTCTCGCAGTTCAAGCGGCGCATGTCCGTTCACGTCCTGCGCGACAAGCTGCGCACCATCGGCGCTGACCTGGTGTTTCTGCAGGAGGTCCAGGGATTGAACGAACGCCACGCCGAGCGCCACCACAACTGGCCGGTCAGCCCGCAGTACGAATTCCTGGCCGATTCGATATGGAACGATTTTGCCTACGGCAGGAATGCCGTCTATGACAGCGGCCATCACGGCAACGCCATCCTCAGCAAGTACCCGATCGTCAGATGGGACAACGAGGATGTCTCGATGCATCACGCCGAACGCCGCGGCCTGCTCCATTGCGTGATTGCCATTCCCGGCTGGAGCCAGCCGTTGCATTGCATCAACGTGCACCTCGGATTGCTCGGCCACTGGCGCAAGAAACAGATCGCGCTTCTCAAGACCCGCATCGAACGCCTGGTACCGCCCGACGCGCCGTTGGTCCTTGCCGGCGATTTCAACGATTGGCGCAGACGCGTGAGCCGTGTACTGATACAGCCCCTAAACGTCTCCGAAGTATTCGAGACCACGGCAGGCCGCCCCGCGCGCAGCTACCCAGCGCTGTTGCCGCTGCTGCATCTCGACCGCATTTACGTGCGCGGTTTCGCGATTCGCATCGCCCATGCCCACCATGGCCGCGCCTGGTCGCGGGTCTCCGATCACATCGCGCTGTCGGCGCTGCTGACCCGGAAGGCATGAAATTCCGGCGCGGGAACCGGATCCGGCTGCTGCACAACGTCGAGGAGTACTTCCCGGCGCTCGAGCACGAGATCGATGCCGCGGCAAGCGAGATCTTCCTGGAGACCTACATTTTCGAGGCCGACGACACCGGTCAGCGCATCGCCGCGGCGCTGATGCACGCGGCGCGGCGCGGGGTGCTGGTGCACCTGATGATAGACGGCTTCGGGTCGCGCCTGTTTCCCCAAGACCAGCGCCGGCAACTGTTGGACGCGGGCGTGCAATTGCTGGTGTACCGTCCCGAATTGTGGACGTTCAGGGTCAGGAGCACGCGGCTGCGGCGGTTGCACCGCAAACTGGCGGTTGTGGATGGACGCATCGGCTTCTGCGGCGGCATCAACATCATCGATCACGGGGACTCGCGCAGGAACACACCGCCGCGCCTGGACTATGCAGTGAGCGTCGAAGGCCCGCTGATTGCCGACATATATGCCGCCGCGCGCACGTTGTGGATGCGCACTGCCTGGACGCAACTGCGGCGGCGCTGGCTACCGCTCACCAAGCCCGTCCTGGCATTGGAGCCGCGCGGCGACCAGCGCGCGGCATTTCTGGTGCGGGACAATGTCCGACATCGCCACGATATCGAGGAAGCTTATCTGCACGCGATCGGGCGGGCGCGGCGCGAAGTGGTGATCGCCAACGCCTACTTTCTTCCCGGCAGGCGCTTTCGCAACGCGCTATGCGCCGCCGCCCGGCGCGGGGTGCGGGTGACGCTGCTGCTGCAGGGAAGGGTGGAATATATTCTGGTGCACTATGCCTCCCGCGCACTGTACCGCGAGTTCCTCGACGCCGGCGTGGAGATCCACGAGTACACCCGCAGTTTCCTGCACGCAAAAGTCGCCGTGGTGGATGATTCCTGGGCTACCGTGGGCTCGTCGAACATCGATCCGGTCAGCCTGCTGCTGGCCCGCGAGGCAAACGTGGTGGTGCGGGATCGGAAGTTCGTACGGGAATTGCACGGCAGTCTGCGGCAGGCGATCGAGGCCGGCGCGAAGCCGGTGCAGCGCGAACGCTGGGCGCGCATGGGCCTGCTGATGCGAATCGCCACCCGGGCCGCCTACGGATTGCTGCGGCTCTTGACAGGCATTTCGAGTTACGGCCGCGCGCAGGACTTCCTGTAGTGACCGGCCAAGTCCAGCATTTACAATTTTTAACAACATCGCGCGCTTGCGGCGGGCAATAATCTGTCCGCAGACCAAGGATCGGGCCGGCAACTGCCCGTGTCCCCTGCAGTTCCTAGCCATGTTCTCACGCAAATTGCGTGCGGGCGCAGATGATGCGCCCGTTTTCTTTTTCCGCCTTGCGCGATCTTTCTTTGCGTACCCCTCAAGGGCACCCGTCGAGCGGGTATTGAAAAGAAGGTATTGAACAGAATCCTTTGCGTCGAACGCTCTTAT
>JBGQGT010000190.1:0-5039 GCA_041497595.1 Gammaproteobacteria bacterium | reverse complement strand
GGACTTCCGCTGGGAAAAACTCAAGACCGGCCGCTTCATGTTTGTCCACGGCGGGCAACCGCAGGCGATGCTGAGTTATGCCTTGCACAGGAAAGGTGTGGACATCAGTCGAATCACGGCGGTGAACGGCGCCCAGCCGGCCGCGGCAATGGCCGCATTCCGCAGCGGCGAGGCGGACTGGTTCCACGAGCAGGCGCCCTACCCCCAGCAACTGGAGCACGAAGGCGTGGCGCATGTCGTGGCGTCGGTCGGCGAGGCGATCGGCCCGGTGGCATTCAGCAGCCTGGCCGCTGCGCCCGCGTGGCTGGCAAGACCGGAAGCGAAGCGATTCGTGCGCGCCTACCGCAAGGCACGCGAATGGGTAAACACGGCCCCGCCGGAAAAAGTCGCCACAGCCGAACAATCTTTCTTTCCGGACATTCACCGCGAGGCGCTCGCTCGTTCGATCGCGTACTACCAGGAACTTGGATGCTGGGCAGGCGAGGTGACCATCGACCGCGCGCACTACGAAACGGCGCTCGACGTCTTCACCCACTCGAAGCTGATCACGAAACGCCACGCTTACGACGAAGTCGTCGCGCCGCTGCCAGCCTGAATATCAGCGCTCGGGCAGTGGAATGAACTCGGCCTCGCCGGGTACTTGCGGAAATGCTCCGTATGCCCATTGCCGCTTGGCCTGTTCGATGCGCTCCCTGGAGCTCGAGACGAAATTCCACCAGATGTGGCGCTTGCCTTCGAGCGACGCGCCGCCGAGCAGGGCAACGCGGCTCGCGTCAAGGCTTCCACACCGCCGGGCTGCAGCGCACGTAGTTGGGCGCGTAGGGCGCCTCGGCGCCGAGCTCGCGCGCCGCATGCCAGGCCCAGCGCGGATCATCCATCATCGCGCGGGCGATCGCCACCAGGTCGGCTTTTCCGCCCGCGACGATGTCCTCGGCTTGCCGGGGCCGGGAGATCATTCCCACCGACATCACCGCGATGCCGGTTTCCTTCCTCACCTTTTCCGCGAACGGCACGTTGTAGCCCGGAGCCAGCGGGATCTGCTGGCGCGGATCGAGCGCGCCGGAACTGACATCGAAGAAATCGCAGCCGTGCGCTTTCATCGCCTTCGCGAACACCACGGTCTGTTCCGGCGTCCAGCCGCCGTCGATCCAGTCGGTCGCCGACACGCGCGCGCCGAGCGGCCGCTCCTTGGGCCAGACAGCACGCACCGCGTCGAAGACCTCGAGCGGGAAGCGCATGCGATTCTCGAGCGACCCGCCGTATTCATCGTCGCGCTGGTTCGAGATCGGCGACAGGAACTCATGCAGCAGATAGCCGTGCGCCGCATGCAGCTCCGCCAAGTCGAAACCGATGCGTGCCGCGCGTTTCGCCGCATCCACAAACTGCTGCTTCACTTCCTGCATGCCGGGTTTCGTCAGCGCTGCCGGAACAGTCCAACCGGGACCGAAGGGCAGCGCCGACGGGGCGACCGTGGTCCATGCACCCTCATCGGGCGCGAGCGCCTTGCCGCCTTCGAACGGCGTGTGCCCCGACCCTTTCCGGCCGGCATGTGCAAGCTGGATGCCGAGCTTGGCAACGCCGTGACGGCGGCAGAAATCCACGACGTGTTTGATCGTGGATTCGTTCTCGTCGCTGTACAGGCCGAGACAACGCTTGGAAATGCGCCCGATCGCGGAGACATGCGTCGCTTCGGTAATGACCAATCCGGCAGCGCCCATCGCGAACTGTCCGAGGTGCATCAGGTGCCAGTCGTTCGCCGAGCCGTTGACGGACATGTACTGGCACATCGGCGACACGACGATGCGGTTGGGGAGCTGCATGCTGCGCATCTGAAAGGGGGTGAAAAGGGCACTGGTCATGAAATCGGTCCTGGGTTGCAGATAGTCGGGAAGGTCCGGATTCTAGCAGCAGCGAATTTTCGGCGTGCTTCGGTGTCGTACTGTGCGACACAAAAGCAGATCCAACCCGGAACGCACAGGCCGGGACAGAATGAAAAATTACCCGATCGCGGCAGCCTTGCTGCTGGCGTTCGTCGCTCAATTTTCGCAGGCGGCCACGCTGCAAGGCCGGGTCGTCGGCGTAGCCGATGGCGATACCATCACGGTTCTCAGCGCCGACAAGCGCCAGTACAAGATCCGTCTGGCGGGCATCGATGCGCCCGAGAAGAAACAGGCGTTCGGCAGCCGCGCAAAGGAAACGCTGTCGCGACTGGTGTTCGATCAACCGGTCACGGTCGAGTACAGCAAGCGCGACCGCTACGGGCGCATCGTCGGCCGGGTGGAGGTCGATGGGCGCGACGTGAACCTCGAGCAGCTGCGCGAAGGTTCGGCGTGGGTGTACCTGCAGTACATCCGCGAACTGCCGAAGACCGACCAGCGACTCTATCTCGACGCGGAAGAGCGCGCGCGCAACGACTCGCTCGGTTTGTGGCAGGATCGCCAGCCCGAACCGCCCTGGGAATGGCGCAGGGAAAGGCGCTCCCACTCTCGCGCCGGCGGCTAGCGCCTCTCGGATCGTGTGTTGCAATCGAGCGCTTGTGACTTTTGGGCGCGTTGCCCCGGCTTCGGGCTCTCGAAGCGATCATTTGATGCAGATCAAAAAGGACATCCTCCAAAGAGTAGATCGTCTTGGATGGCTGTTGCACCGCAGTTGGCCTAACAGGGGGTAATATGAGAAGATTCGTGAACGCAGCGCTACTTGCACTGCTAGTCCCACCTTTCGCGGGCCTTACTTGCGTCAATCTCAGCTTGGCCCAGACCTCGCAGGATCAGACAGAAAAGGAGGCCATTCGGAGCATGGCGAGATCGGTGTGCGCGACTTGCCATGGCATCGACGGGCGCAGCACCGATCCGATGGTGCCGAATCTTGCCGGCCAGCAACGTACCTACGTTGAGATTCAGCTTAAGGCCTTCCGGGTTCAGGCCCGTCGTGACCCTGACGCACACGCATATATGTGGGGCATCGCATCCACATGGTTAAACGACGACAAGGTCGTGGCGGAGATGGCGAACTATTATGCCTCTCTGCCGCCTGCGCATGGAAAGTCGGGGGACCCGGCGACCGCGGCTGTTGGCAAACAATTATTCGAGAAGACCAGCGGGGATCGCTCCATCCGCGCCTGCACCGAGTGTCACGGCCAAAATGCCGAAGGGGTGTTCTTTTTCCCGCGGCTAGCTGGACAACAGGCCGACTATCTGGTGAGACAGATGAAAATGCTGCGTCTCAGGCTGCGGGATTCCCCTGTAATGCATGGCGTGATCAAAGACCTGACAGACGATAATATCGCGGCACTGGTGGCCTATTTGCAGTCGAAGTGAGCCGGATGATGGCGTCCGGCCGCTGCGGGCGAAAGATTGGAGAGGCCCGAACATTGAGGCGGTGACAGTTGCGCGGCAAAGGCACTACGCATCTGACGCGGTTCAAAAAAACAGGAGGTCCGTCATGAAAGCGCCGGGCAGCAGGGCAGTTGCGATTCTCGCTTCCGCAGTGGCATTGGTGTTCTTGGCAAGTTTCGCTCCACAATCTTTCGCAGTCCCTTCTTTTGCGCGCCAGACAGGATTGGCCTGCGAAGGCTGCCATACGGTATTTCCCGAGCTCACGCCCTTCGGTCGCGCGTTCAAGCTGAACGGCTATCTCATAGACAATCTGCCGCAGGTGAAAGGCATCACGGCCGACAACAAGGAAGCCTTGCTGCTGAACTGGCTGCCGCCGCTGTCGATCATGCTCCAGACGTCGTACACGAGCACCAGCAAGGCGCTGCCGGATCCGGCCGGCGGCAACAGCCAGAACGGACAGGTACTGCTTCCGCAGCAGGCGAGTTTGTTTTATGCCGGACGGATCGCGCCCAACATCGGCGCCTTCATTCAAATGACCTACGCCAGCGACAGCGGCACCTTCGGCTGGGATAACACCGACATCCGCTTCGCGGATCAGGCAACGATGTTCGGCAAGAATACGACCTGGGGGCTTTCGCTCAACAACAACCCGACGGTGCAGGACGTGTGGAACAGCACGCCCGCGTGGCAGACGCCCTTCGATCAGCGAAGCAGCGCGGCACCCACGCCCGCTGCGGCCACGCAGATCGATGGAACACTGGCCGACAGCGGCGTCGCGGGGCTGACCCTGTACGGCTACTTCGCGAATGCGTTCTATGCCGAGTTCGGCGCCTACCGGTCTGCTCCGCAGGGCTTTAAAAACACGGCGGACGCCCCGGGACCGCTCGACAGCAATGCAACCAACGTCATCCGGGGATGGGCGCCTTACTGGCGGCTTGCGTACGAGTGGCAAAAGGATCGCAGTTCCTGGTCGGTCGGCGCATTCGGGATGGACGTGGAATTGTTCCCGGGCGACGGCCTGCCGCTGAGCGGCCTCACCAACAAATACCGCGACGTGGCGCTCGACACGCAGTACCAGTTCATCGGGGACGAATCGATCTATTCGGTGCAGGCGGTGTACATTCACGAGAAGCAAACACTTGACGCCAGCTCATCTGCCGGTACCAACCAGTCCAATACGCTCAAGACCCTGAGAATCGGCGGCAGCTACTATTACCAGCGCAAGTACGGCGGCGGCCTGGGCTATTTCTCGACCACCGGGAGCACCGATCCGGTGCTTTACGAGCAAGGCACTGCGGTAACCGGCAGCTTCAGCGGCAGCCCGGACAGCAAGGGTTGGATCGCGGAGTTGAACTACGTCCCCTGGCAGAACGTGAAATTCGCGTTGCAGTACACCGCATACAACCGCTTCAACGGCGGCAGCAGTGACTACGACGGCTTCGGGCGAAACGCATCGGACAACAACACAATGTATTTGCTTGGCTGGTTCAACTTCTGACGCGGGATCCATCAATCAAGAAGACAAGGGGGTGCGCCGGCTCGATCAAGGCGCGCCCCGCTCCCTGGGGAACCATCATGAAATATCGCAACCTGGAACTGTTACTGGCCTGCGCATCGCTGCTGGCCGTTGTGCCGGCCTTGAGCGCAGACGATCCGAAAATCGCCCGACTGGCAACGCAAGTGTGCGCCACCTGTCACGGGCCT
>JBGQGT010000189.1:0-5047 GCA_041497595.1 Gammaproteobacteria bacterium | reverse complement strand
GGGAAGTGAACCTTCAGGTCGTCGACCTGAAGGAGTGAGGAGTAAGGGGTGAGGAGTGAGGGGTGAGCGGTGAGGGACGAGTGAACGCCCAAAGCGCCCTCGTTCGCCTTCGGCCTTTCCCTCTCCCCTCTCCCCTCTCCCCTCGTCCCTGCCTCATATAAGTGGCACCTCGCCCCATGCCCTTCCGCGATCGGCTCCCACGCCGGAATCACTTCGCGGCACCGATCCCACGCATAATCGCAACGATCGGCGAAGCGGCAAGCGTGGAATTCACCGGCGAGCGACGGCACCATGCCGCGGATCACCGCCAGTGATTTGTCCCTGGCCTGGCGGTTGGGCACCGAGGCGAACAGCTTGCGCGAATAAGGATGCGAGGGATTGCGGAAGAAAGCCTCGCGCGGAGCCATCTCGACGATTTCGCCGGCATACATCACGGCCACGTGGTGCGCCATTTCCGCCACCACGCCGAGATCGTGGGTGATCAGCAGGATGGACATGCCCATGCGCTTCTGCAGGCGGCGCAACAGTTCCAGCACCTGCGCCTGGATGGTGACGTCCAGCGCGGTGGTCGGTTCATCCGCGATCAGCAGGCTGGGCTCGCAGGCCAGCGCTATCGCGATCATCACCCGCTGCTTCATGCCGCCGGAAAGCTGGAACGGGTACTCGTGGACACGTCCGGCCGGATCCGGGATGCCGACTTCATTCAGCAGTTCGATCACCCGCACGTTCATCTCGCCCCCGCGCAACGCCGTATGGCGCTCCAGAACCTCGGCAATCTGCGCGCCGACGGTCATCACCGGGTTCAGGCTCGTGCCGGGTTCCTGGAAAATCATTCCGATCCTGCGTCCGCGCACCTGCCGCATCGCGGCTTCCGGGAGCTGCAACAGCTCCTCCCCCTCCAGCCGAACCGCGCCCGACACGATGCGGCCGGCGTCCGGCAGCAGCCGCGTGATCGACAACGCCGTCATCGACTTGCCGCTGCCTGATTCACCCAGCAGGGCGAAGGTCTCGCCGCGTTCGATCGAAAAGGAAAGCCCGTCCACGGCGCGCACCATCCCTTCGTTGACGGCAAGCCAGGTTGACAGGTTTTCGACCTCGAGCAGCGCGTTGGCCATGACCGATCAACTATTCTTCGCGGCGGAAAGATGCTTGGAAATGAATGCCGGGGCCGCCAGCCTTCCCCGGATGCGCGGATCGAAGGCATCGCGCACCGCGTCGGCAAACAGGTTGGCGGACAGCACCAGCATCAGCATGAACACGAATGCCGCAGCCAGCGACCACCACACCATGGGTTCGCGCGCCATCTCCAGGCGCGCGGAATTGATCATGGTGCCGAAGCTGATCATGGTCGGATCCACGCCTACGCCGACGTAGGACAGCACCGCTTCCGCCAGCACCAGGCCGCTGAAATCCATGACCACCGCGATCAGCACGATATGCATCACGTTGGGCAGGATGTGGCGGGTGATGATGCGGAAACCGGAAACGCCGAAAGCCTGCGCCGCCTGGATGTACTCCATCTCACGCAGCTTCAACGACTCCCCGCGCAAGAGCCGGCACAATCCGGTCCAGCTGGTCACGCCGAGAATCAGGCAGAGGACCAGCAATTTGGCGTCGGCTCGCTGCTGCACGGTCTCGAACAGTTCGGCGTGCTTGTCCATGAGAACCTGCAGCATCAGCACCGAGGCTGCGATGAGCAGGATGCTGGGAATGGAATTGAGCGTGGTGTAGACGTACTGGATAACGTCGTCCACCCAGCCGCGCAGGTAACCGGCCATGATGCCGAGCAACAGGGCGAACGGCAGCATTACCATCGTCGTCAAGGTACCGATCACCAGCCCGGTGCGGATGCTCTTGAGCGCCTGGTAGAAAACGTCCTGCCCCACCTTGTCGGTGCCCAGCACGTGATACTTCGCCGACAGCAACAGCATCGGCGCCAGCACCAGCAGCAGCAGGCCCGCAGTGATGAGCATTTCCCGCCACGGCACCGTGCTCCCGCCATTCCGGATCAGCCGCCAGGTGTCCGACATGCTGCGGTTGTCACGCCGCGACAGCAAGGTGGTCACCATCAACGCCAGCAGATTCCAAGCCAATATCGCGCTTGCCACGCCGGCAATCGCGCGTTTCGCCACGTCCCATGCCAATTCGGTTTCGGGATCGCCGAGATGAGCGCCGCCGTAAGTCAGCCGGGGAAAAAGCCGCGCCTGCCTGCCATCCGGCAGTTCCACCGTCTCCATGGCGAACAAACGGGTCGCCAGCGGCGCGGAGTAAGTTTTCTCGGGCCTGCTGCGCAGGTGTGACGCCACCACGTCGAACAGCGACAGCATCTCGACGGAGTAGCTGGCTTTGCCGCCGGCGGCGCCGTCCGCCAGTCGCGTGCGAAAATGCAGCGAATCCAGCAGCCCGACCGCGACGAATGCGGCCAGGAGCACCGCCGCGCACATGCCGCTGCGGCTGCGCGCCACTTTTCTCCACGGCGCCCGCAGATGCTCGTGACGGCGCACATGCCAGGCGAAAACCACGATCACCGCGACCAGCAGGAAGACCAGCGCATCGGTCCACAGCACCACCGGCATGATCGCCAGGAGACTCGTCATTGCAGCCTGACCCTGGGATCGGCAATCGTGTAGGAAATGTCGGTGAGGATCAGGCCGATGATGTAAAGCACCGATCCGAGAAACACCATCGCCCGCACCACCGAGAAATCCTGGTTGTTGATCGCATCTATGGTGTAGCTGCCCAGCCCGGGAATGGCGAAGAAAGACTCGGTGATCAGGCTGCCGAGGAACAACAGCGGGATCGCCACCACCGCGCCGGTGAGGATCGGGATCATGGCGTTGTGCAGTACGTGCTTGAACAGCACGCGCAGTTCCGACAGCCCCTTGGCGCGGGCGGTGCGCACGTAGTCGCGATTGATCTCTTCGAGAAAGATGGTGCGGTACCAGCGCGCGCTCGCCCCCACGCCCGCGATGATGCCGATGACCACCGGCAGCACCAGAAACTTCCATGCGCTCAGACCCTCGCCGTATCCGGATATCGGCACCAGGTTCCACAACTTGCTTATCAGGTACTGCCCGCCGATGATGTAGAACAGCCCCGAGACCGACATGGCGACCACGCACAGGACCACGCCGGCGAAGTCGATGTAACTGCCGCGAAAGAACGCCATCAGCAGCGCAGCCGTGATATAGGCCAGCATGCCGGCCAGGAAAACCGGAAGCGCGATCGCGAAACTGGGCCACATGCGGCTGCGGATCTCATGGCCGATGTCGCGGCCGTCGGCCTCGGCGCGCCCGAAATCGAAGGCGAACATCTTCACCGACTTGGTGAAGAAAATGGTGTCGGTGAGCTTGCCGATGCCTTGCGCCGCGGAGTTGACGAACAACGGCCGGTCGTAGCCGCGCTCCTCCTTCCATTTGCGCACAGCTTCCTCGGTCACGCGCTTCTGCCCGAGCTGCATGCGCGCCATGTCGTCCGGCGTGTTGACGAAGAAGAACAGCGCGAAGGTGATCACGTTGACCCCGATCAGGATCGGGATGGCGTAAAGAACGCGGCGGATGAGGTAGTTGATCATGCGGCCAATTTGCCCCCGGCACGCTCGCGCCGCCGGTATGAGAGCACTGCGGGGATCAATGCAAGCACCAATACCGCCAGTGCGGCAAGCAGCGGCCAGAGCACCGGCGAGTTCCACTGCGCGCGCATCGTTTCGCGCAGTTGCGGGTCGATGCGTTGATACTTGAGATTATTGTTGGCCATTTTGTTGGGCTTGCGGTTGTGCACCCAGGCGTGCGCGAGGGTGAAGTCCTGCGGATGCAGCCCCCATGCCCAGGGGGCGTCGAAACGCAGTATCTCGATCATGCGGTCGATCAGCGCCTGGCGCTCGGGCCCGTTGTCCATCGCGCGCACCCGTTCGAACAGGCGGTCGTACTCGGGGTTCACGTAGTTGGCGGAGTTCTCGCCGTTCTTGAGCGCGCGGCTCTGCGGCCCATGGAACATGAACAGGAAGTTCTCCGGGTCCGGATAGTCGGCATTCCAGCCGAAAAAAAACAGTTGCGCCGTGCCCTTGCGCACCTTTTCCTGGAAGCGGTTGAAATCGGTGTTGCGCACCACCAGTTGCAGATTGATCCTGGCGAACTGCTTCACCAGCCAGTCGGCGCGCGACTTGCCCTCCGCACCGACCAGCGTGCCGTCGAAGTAGATCACCAGGGGCTTGCCGGTCGAGGCCTCGATTCCGTTCGGGTAGCCCGCCTCGGCGAGCAGCTGCTGTGCGTACGCGATCGGTTTGCGCTTCGGCCTGCCGTCCACCCAGTCGTAGACGTAAGGGTTCATTCCCTCGCGCCCCTCGCGATAGCCGAATATGCCCGGCGGGATCGGTCCTTGCGCCGCGACGCCGCGCCCGTTGCGGAAGATCGAGATCATTTCCTCGAAGTCCAGCGCGACGGAAATGGCATGGCGCAGCTTGCGCGTGCGCTCCGAGTTGCCGCCGACCACCGGGTCGAGCATGTTGAAGGCCACGTACAGGGTGGAGGTCGCGACCGAGGTCTGCAGCGCGATTCCGCGCTTTTGCATGTTCTCGGTCAGGGCGATATCGCCGGCACCGGTGAACTGCACCACCTGGTCGAAGGTATCCGATGAGATTCCGGAAAAGTCGTAGTAACCCTGCAGGAACTTGTTCCAGTAGGGAATGCTTTCCTTCTCCAAGCTGAATATCACCTTGTCGATGAACGGCATGGGTCTGCCGGCATCGTCGAGCAGCCCGGCTTCGGCATCGCCCGCTTCGCCGTCCGCAGGATACGGTTCCCCGGCGAAATTCGGATTGCGCTCCATCACCATCATCCGGTTCGGATTGTTGACGGTGAACATGTAGGGGCCGGTGCCCACGGGGTACCAGTCGAGCGAGAGGTTTTTGCCTTCGGTCATGCCCGGTTGCGAGTAGAAGCGATGCGCCTGTTCCGGGATCGGCGCAAAGAACGGCATGGCCAGCCAGTAAACGAACTGCGGGTACTTGCCGCGGATCTTGATGCGATAGGTGTAGCGATCCAGGGTC
>JBGQGT010000188.1:0-5058 GCA_041497595.1 Gammaproteobacteria bacterium | reverse complement strand
TGCCGTAATCGAATTTGTTTACTTCGATATGGGTATCCACCTTGACGTCCTGCTCGGTCGGTTCGTAGCCTAGCGACAGCCTGGCCGAGCCGCCGGGGACGTTGAGTTCCACCGGGCCGATGTCGGCGCGGCCGTTTTCAAGCTTCGCCACCAGTCTGCCGCTGCCGAGCTTGTCCTGGCCGGCCAATACCTGGTCCACCTGCACCGTCAGATACGCGTCCTGCCGGCGCAGCATGGCGGGACTGAGAAGCTCCTGCGCCTGCTTGCTTGCGTCGGCCGCGCTGGCGCGCATCGCATCCGCGCTAAGCGTCTTGTCGTTTTCGTCGGCCGGCTTCTTTTCGAACGGCGACCAGCCTTCGAATCTGAAATCATCGAGCTGGACGTTCGGGGCGGCCAGTGCGATTTCGATGCGCGGTCGCGCCGTACTGGTCTCGAACCGGCCCTTGCCGTTGAGCGCGCTTTCCCGGACCCGTAGCACCAGGTCGTCCACTTCGTATCCACGCGCGGACATGCGGAACTTTCCGACCGCGGACCATGGTCCCCACGGTGGCAGCGAGGCGCGCGCCAGCTTGTTAAGCGTATCGAAGCGCGTTCCACGCACGTCCAGCGCCAGTTCGACCTCCCGGTTTCCCAGCGGCCGTGCAATCGCGCCCGAGAGTTCCATCCGGGTTGCGGCCACTTCGGTGCTGAGCTTGAACGGCACCGGCAGCTTCGGGTTCACCAGGTCCTGCGCGGAGGCGGTTTCCACGCCGATCGCGACCGGGATGCCGTCGATCGAACCCTTGAGATCAAGGCGCACCTTGTCGCCCGGTGCGGCGCGCAACAGTCCGCTCTCCAGCGCAATGCGCGCCTCGGCGCGGGTGTTCGGATCGCGCAGCGTGACGCGGCCACCGGCGAAATTCCCGGTCAGGTCGGCGCGCGCGATCAAGTCGCCGAGCCGGGTGGAGCGCGTCGCGAGGTAGATCTGCATCAGATCGAGCGTGGCGTCGATGTTGCGGGCGAGATCGAGCGTGCGCAAAAGCTTGCCGATATCGGCATCGTTGGCGAACAGCCATAGCCCCGCATTCGGTTCGCGGCTGCGCAGGTCGAGCAGGATCGCGCCGCGCAATGCCATTTCGGCGACATTGGCCGCGAACGGCGACGGGTACATGTAGCCGTCGCGGATGTGGCCGTCGAAAGACACGTCGCGCACTTCGAGCGGGCTCCCGAGAAAGCGCTTCAGGCGCACTTCGACGTCGGCGTCGGTCAGGTCGATGCCCTGGGGCAGAATGGGAATGTTCAACACGGGACCGGACGATTCCTCTTTCTGCGTCTTCGGCAGCAGGGATTCCAGCTCCGCGACGTCTATCTGCTCGGCAGCCAGACGCACTTTCAGCAGCGGCCGCGTGCCGATGCCTGTGTGCAGAGCCTCGGCGGTGAGCGTGGTGCGCCCGAGTTGCAGGGAAAAATCGGCGAGGCTCCACTGGCGGCTGCGCAGCGCGGCCTTGCCCGAGAGCGCGGCGTGTGCCTCGGCCCCGGGCCGCAGGCCGAACCAGCTTGCCACCTCGCCGGCGCGCGGCGCGGAGATCTCGAAGTTCAATTCCGGACCCCGGTTCTCGGAAGGCAGCTGCAGCACGCCGTGGATGTGCGCCCGCACGCTGCCGGAACGCGCGCTGAAATCGATCGGTACGCGATCCTCCAGCATCAACGGCTCCAGAGCGCCGCTGCGCAGCTGCGCGGTCACGGGGTTACCCAACAGCGAACCGCGCATTTCTCCCGTGAGCGCCTTGCCGGCGGGCAGCGCCACGGCCAGTTTCTCGAGCGTGAAATCGACCGGCCGGCCCCCCTCGATGTTGCCGTAAGAAAGGCGCCCGCGTTCGATGTCGAGGCGCACGTCGAGGCTGCGCACCAGTTCGTTGACCTGGTCGCCGCGGGCGGAAAGCCGCAGATCGAAACGGCCGAGTTTGCCCTCGACGCCGCGCACGCCCGCCAGCAGTTCGGCAAGACCGCCGAGCTCGGAGTCGCGGGTACCGAGCGCGAGACGGAAAGTCGGCGGCGAGGCAGTGCCGTCCACCTGCGCGTTGCCCTCCAGCTTGACTCCGGTTACGGTGGCCTGCATCGGCGTTTGCAGCCGGCCATTATCGATTTTCACCCGCAGCGAAACGTCGCTCACGTCGCCGGGCAGGCTCGCCCAGCGCCCCACCCGAAGAGTGACGTCGGCATCCGCGCGCGTGAGTTCGGTCAGCGTGAAACTCGCCCGCGACAATTCTCGATAGACCTCGGCAAGACTCTTCGGCGGCGCGGGCGGCGTTTCCTCGACTGGCTGGTCGACCAGAAAGGGGCGCAGATCCAGCACCGGAACGGTCAGCGCGCCGCTGACTCTCGGTTTGGCCGCCGAATAGTCGAAATCGAGGTCGCCGATTAGTGCCGTGCCGCCCATCGTGGCGCCGAGTTGCTTGAGCGAAACCTTGCCCGGTTCGAAGGTAATGGTGCCGGCAATGCCGCTGGCGCCCACCGCGGGGAGTTTGGTCTGGAACAGCCGTTCGAACTCGAGCAGGTTCTCGGTGCCGAGGCCGAAAACGATCTGGCCGCTGCGTCCCGACAGGGTGCCGTTCGCGGTAAGCGTCGAACTCAGGAAAGTGAGCGTCAGTTCGACCGGCCAGGGCTTTGCGGAATCCGACAGATCCGCCGGCACGCCGCCAGTGAAGTCGAGCCGGTAGGGAAACTGCTTCTCCACCGCGCCGTTCAATGTGACCTTGAGCGGTTGCCCGGCGGGCGACTGCGCGGATAGCCTGTGCAAATCGAAGTAGTGGCTTGCCCCCGATGGGCCGACGTACTCGACGTTCAGGTTCTCGAGCGTGACCTGCTGGATATCCAGCAGGGCGAGCGCGCGGTCGGCGCTGACGGCCGCGGATGTCCCGGGCTCGGCAGCGCCCTGCTGCGCCGGGCGCCGCGCCCGGACGAAGGTCCAGTTGTTGGCGCCATCAGCCCTTCTCTGCAGGCGCACACGCACGTGGCTTCCGGTGATTTCCTCGATCTGCACGCGCTTTTTCAGCAGCGGCCAGAGGTCGAGGGCGAGGCGCGCCTCGCCGAGGCTGGCGAATTCGCCTCCTTCAAAACCCGGCGCGTTGGCGATGTGCAGTCCGCCGACCCGCAACTTCGGCCGCGCGGAGATCTCGAGTTCCATCGGGCCTTCGAATTGCACCGTGCGCCCGAGGGCATCGGAGAAGACCGTGGCGATTCGCCCGCGCAGAAGCGAGGCATCGACCGTTATGCCGACGAAGGTGACGTAAGCAAAACCCACTACCCCGATCAGGAACAGCGAGCCCGCCGTCCACAGCATCCAGCGCAGCAGCCGGCGAAACAGGGACCTCGGAATGTCGGTCGGCATGTCGCGATTATCCGATAAGCCGATGGGACCGCACTGCGCAGTGCCGGTTCATTACGGGGGAACACGCTCGCGTGTTTGGCACGTGATCAGCGTTTCCCTAGCGCAGCACGTCGCCGGCTTCGGCCTCCTGAATCACCAGTTCCACGTCTTCGGGCAGCATCAGCCGCCGCTCCTGCAGTTTTTTTGCCGCTTCGGCGATCTTGCGCACATAGCCGTCGTGTGTGCCGTACAGTTCCTCGAGTGAGGGACGCGGGTCGCCTTTGGCCTGCGCCTCAGCCCTGGTCTTCGGCAACGGAATCATCGAGCCGAGAAGGTCGCACAGGTCCGGGCCGCCGAACTCCGCGGTGCGGGTGTTCCAACCCAGCAGCGTCGCGGCCGGCGCCTCGACGAAGGGATGGCGGATTCCGGCAATGTCGTTGCCGATTGAATCCACTTGCGGCACCAGGATCTTGTGGGGGGCTACGGTCTCGGGGATCAACAGGTCGATGACGCCGGAATTTCCGCGCACCCGCGGGCCGAAATTGCGGTCGGCGGAGCCGTTGTAAAGGCCGTCGTAAGTCAGTCCGGGGATCTTAGGCAGCTTCAGTTCGGAAGCATGCACCAGCGTGCCGTCCGCGACTCTGGGCACGCTGATGGCCGGCGGCGCCGTATTCTTCTTCACCCAGTCGTCCAGCGCCACCACCAATGCGCGCAGCAGCGGACCGGGGTGCACCGGGTTGCTGAGCTGCTCGCACTGCCGGTTGCCGATGCCGCGGTGCGCCGCGTCGGGCTTGAAGCTGCCGTGCTGCAAGCTGGAAAGCAGGTATCGGCGCACCTTCGACGATTCTTTGAAGTCCATGGTCCCGCCTTCGCTCGCCTCCGTGAGCGAGGCGCGGAATTGCCAGTACTCGTTCGACGTGTCGGTGTGGATGATCTTCGGGTCGGTCAGCGGGCGTTTGAGGATGCCGTCGGGGATATTGGTGAACGGGTTGATGCGCACCGCGTACTGGCGCGGGAAGTTGGTGTCCGGGACATAACGCTCGCGGTGCTGCTGGGTGAAGGGATTGGGTTGCGCGAACCGATAGTTCAGGAACAGCTTTTGCACCCCGGCGACGTGAATGTGCATGCCGTCACACACCCGCCGGTCCTTCTCGTCGACGTTGAAACCGTGGTAGAGATAGTCGCGCAGGTACATTGCCGACGATGAAATGCCCTGGCACAGCGTGGTCTTGATGCCGAAAACGGGGTTCGGATTGCCGGCGGCGTCCTTCTCGTCGTTCTTCAGGAAGGAAACGAAGTCCCGGCTGGTGAGATAGCCCAGCCCCATCACCGGCGAGCCGGTGGCGCGATACAGCAAATGGTAATTGCGGTCGTTGCGGAACCCGCTCTTCAGGCAGATGTGTTCGACGCTGGGTTTGCCGGGCCAGCCGTCCGGGCAATCGGCAAACGCCCATTCGTCGTTGCCCACCGGTTCTCCGCGTGGAATGCCGGGGCCGCTGGGTCGCGGCGAATCGCTGGCGAGCACGTACAGTTCCGCCTGTGCTTCCTTGTTGACCGTGGACACGGCCGGGTAGGACTTGAACGCCGGGCCGCCGGACAGCGGCAGCGATGTGGGTTTGCCGCCGTTGAAATTGCGATCGGAGAATTCGGTGAGGATGCGTTCGTTGAGGGGCTCGCCGTTCTGCTGCGCGATCGGAAAATCGACCGTC
>JBGQGT010000187.1:0-5157 GCA_041497595.1 Gammaproteobacteria bacterium | reverse complement strand
TTGCCGAATTTCTCGGCACCTACCTTACCGAACCCAAGCCGCACGTGCTGTTCTCGCCGCCGCGCAAACCGCTTGCGCTGAAAGCGTTCCTGCGCAGCGCGCGCAACCGCGGGCTGGAACTGGCACTGCCCGCGCAGATGCTCTACAGCGGCTCCAGGCTGTTCATCAACGGAGAGCCGCTGGCGATCCACGCCGGCGAGGCACGGCCATTGCGAGCGCTCGCCGACGCGCGGCGGCTGGCGGGCCGCGAGGTTCCGCGAGCGGGCACGGCCGCGGAGGCGCTTTACCGGTGGTATCGCAGCGGTTATATTCTGCCGGCGACCCGCCCGATCGCAACCTGAGCGTGCACATGGCGGAAAACACAACCCCGCAACACACCCCCCTGCTCGGCGACGCCGCATACGATGCCGCCCTGGATACGGCGCTGGCGAAGGCGCAGCGCTCCATCCGCATCTTCGAGCACACGCTGGGACGGGGATACAATTCGCCGCAGCGCTTCGAACTGCTGCGCCGGTTTCTGCTGGCCAGCCGGCGCAGCCGCCTGCAGATCGTGGTACACGAGCCGCGGACCATCGACCGCAATTGCCCGCGCATCCTGAATCTGTTGCGCCTGCACAGCGACGCAATCAGCATCCACGAAACCCACTCGAACGCAAAGTCGGTCTACGACCCCTTTACCGTGGTGGACGATCACAGCTTCGTGCACCGTTTCCACTTCGAGGAGATGCGCGGCCTGCTCGCGCTGGATGACCCGATCGGCACCCACGCGCTTGCCGAGCGCTTCGACGAAATCTGGGAAGCATCCTCCCCCACCGTTCCCGCCACTACTATCGGCTTGTAAGTCGCCCGCTTGCGGCAAGAAAGGGGTGTCCGCGCCAGCGGCGTCAGCTGATCGCGCACCACCGCAACCCGTTGTCCTGATCGGCGACTGCGATCCATCCGGGATCGCAGCCGAGTGCGCCGGCGAGCGCGGCGCGCGCCAGCTCCGGCCGGTTGTTTTCCTGGCTCAGGTGCGCGGCCACCAGATGCTTGAGGCGGCCCGTGTCCAGGCGCGCCAGCAGCTCCGCCGCGGCCCCGTTGTCGAGATGGCCGTAACGCCCGGCGATGCGTTCGCGCAGCTTCTGCGGATAGCTGCTCACCCGCAACATTTCGGGATCGTGGTTGCATTCCAGCACCAGGGCGTCGCAGCCCGACAGCACGGCCTCGATGTGCCGCGTGGAACAGCCGGTATCCGTGAGTACCCCAAGCCGGCGCGAACCGTCGCCGAATACGTACTGCGCCGGCTCGCGCGCATCGTGCGGCACCGGAAACGGTTCGACCTGAAGGTCGCCGACCACAAAGCTGCGGTAATTGTCGATTACGTGCATGTTAGCGATGCCGGCAAACAGCGCCTCGAAGCCCGTCAGGGTCCCGTGAGTGAGCCATACCGGAATCGAATGGCGGCGCGCCAGCCGCGCGACACCGCCGATGTGGTCGTCGTGTTCGTGGGTGACGACGACGGCCGAAAGATCTTCGGGGGTGAGGCCGAGGCGGCCGAGACGGAAGGTCGTCTCGCCGAGCCCGAATCCACAATCGAGCAGAATCCGGGTGGAACCGGCCTCGACGACCAGGGCATTGCCCCGACTGCCGCTGCCCAGCGATGCGAAGCGCATCTTGCCGCTCACTTCGGCGTCGCCGGCATCATCGCCTCGGGTTTACTTCAACTCTTCCTGCAACAGCGCGAAGATGCGCCCTGCGGTTGGCGATTTGGCACTCGCGCCTTCGGCGTTCTGCACCCTTACCTCGCTGCCATTGTCCGCATCGGCGACGCTGATCCGGAACTGCTCATACTTCTTGCCGGTGTCGCTGCGCCAGAACGCCAGCCGCGACCAGCCGCTGCCGGACTTGCCCTTGCCGTCGATGTCCGGATCCACGTAGCGCACGTAGTAGAGGCCTTTCGACCGGTCGCGATCCTCGACCGTGAAGCCGACGCGGTCGAGCGCCAGGCCCACCCGCCGCCAGGCGCGATCGAAACTGTCGGCCAGCATCAGTGCTTCCGGGATCTCGCCATTCTTCGCCAGTTGCGCCCGCGGAGCGCCCACCGGCGCTTGCGCCTGAACCTGCTCTTCCTTCGCTCCCAGCCTGCGCATCAGCCGCGACAACATTTCCGCCTCGAGCTCCGGGTCGGTGGGCCGCATCTGCCATTTGACCTGCTCGCTCTGGCGTTCGCCGACCACGACCTGATACACGCCGCGATGGCTGATGTAGATCTCGGTGGTGCCGGGTTCTTCGCCACGTTCCAGGCGGGTGCGGAATTTGTCACGCTCGGGGTAGGAATAGGCCTGGTCGAGCACCTTGCCGATCAACTTGCGCAGCGTGCTGTCGGGAATTTTGGCGCGGTTCTCCGCCCAGTCCGTCTCCATGATCCCGATATCGGGCAATTCCCTGTCGATCAGGAATCCGGTGTCCTGCCAGAACTCCCTGATCGCCGGCCACAACGTCTCGGCATCGGCTTCCACCACCAGCCAACGCTGGCTGCCGCCGCGTTCGATACGCACTTTTTCCAATGCGGGCAGAACCGCGGCCACCGTAGGACCGGTATGGCGGGCGCCCTGTCCTTCGGAATACTCCGAGTAGGTCGCCGAACCGGCCGCGGTCTCGGGGATGACGTAACGATCGCTGGTGGGCGGTGCGCTCAGATCTGGCGGCACCGCGAGCGGGTTTACCTTGCCCGCCGACTTGTAGTCGATCTTCTTGCCTTCGATGAGCTTGCCGGAACAACCGGAGAGCGCGACGACCGCCGTGACGGCAGCAGCAATAAACTGCGTTGAATTCATGCGTGAGGATTCACCAGGTTCGTAACTACGACCATTGCCGGCACGATGGGTTCATTTGGCCATGGAAGCCTGCGCAACCGCGGCGCCGGCGATCTCGGCCTGCTCCATGGCGCCGCGCAACAGGTCGTGAAAGGACGAAGACAGCGGCGTCAGCGGCAGCCGGATGCCGCCGTCGATCAGCCCCATCTGCTGCAGCACCCACTTCACCGGTATCGGGTTGGCCTCCACGAACAGATGCCGGTGCAGGCCGAGCAGCTTGTTGTTGTGGGCGCGGGCCCTGGCAAGATCGCCGGCGAACACCGCCGCGCACATCTCCTGCATCAGCCGCGGTGCCGCATTCGCGGTCACCGAGATCACGCCGTGCGCGCCCAACATCATCAGCGGCAATGCGGTGCCGTCATCGCCGCTGTAGATCGCAAAACTTTTCGGCGCACGCCGCAGCATCTCCGCGCCACGCTCCATGTTGCCGGTCGCATCCTTCAGGCCGACGATATTCGGAACCTGCGCCAGGCGCAGCACCGTGTCGTTCTGCAGGTCCGCAACCGTGCGGCCCGGCACGTTGTAGAGAATCTGCGGAAGGTCCACCGCCTCGGCAATGGCGCGGAAGTGCCGATACAGCCCTTCCTGGGTGGGCTTGTTGTAATAGGGCACCACCGACAGGCTCATGCCGGCGCCGGCGGCCCTGGCGTATGCCGCAAGCTCGATGGCCTCGCGCGTTGAATTGGCACCGGTACCGGCGATGACCGGGGTGCGGCCGGCAGCGTGCTCGATGGCGGTGCGGATCAAGAGGCAATGCTCTTCGAAATCCACCGTCGGCGATTCGCCGGTGGTCCCGACGACGACGATGCCGTTGCTGCCTTCGCGGATGTGGAAATCGATCAGACGGCGCAGCCGTTCCAGGTCGAGGCTGCCGTCCTCGAGCATCGGCGTGACGATGGCGACGAGGCTTCCCTTCAACATGGCGGCCCCCATTCGATTGAAAGCGCGATTTTAACCGATTCTCTCTGCAGCCGGAGCGTTAAGGAAGCTCTGCATAAGTCCCGAATGCGCGACCGAGGCGATTCGGGTCGAGGGCAAGACGGCGAGGACGCCGTGTAGCCGGCCTACATAAGGAGGAGCCGACGCAGGCATCGGCCCGAATCGTCCGGTCCCTCGAAAGAGTCGAAATGTCATTGGGTTGTGCCAGGTGCGGCGCCTGCGTTGTTACGCTCCTTGTTGGGGCTTCAGCCGCACCTGCGGAGCGACGCCTAGCAGTCATCCGCACCTGGCGCAACGCGCGTCGTCGGACTTATGCAGAGCTTCCCTAGGCGATCGTGCGATGTCGGTTCGTTCAATAACTGATCACGTATTCGCTGAATCCCTCAATTGCCGCTCTTCTCACTCCGCCCGTAGTGCCTCGAGTGGATCGAGCATCGCGGCCTTGTTCGCGGGCGCAACGCCGGCCGCGAGGCCGATTCCGATTGAGATGATCTCCGCAGCGAGCGCATAGGTCCAGGGAGTGTGCACCGGAAGTGCGCTGAACACCGCGTGCAAAAGTTGCGCAATTCCGATGCCGAGCGCCAGACCCAGCGCCCCGCCCAGCCCCGACAGCAGCATCGCCTCGCCGAGAAAGAGCCCGCGGATCTGCTGGCGGCGGGCGCCCAGCGCGCGCAGCAACCCGATTTCCGAAGTGCGTTCCGACACGGCGATCGTCATGATCGTCAGGATCCCCACGCCTCCCACCAGAAGCGAGACACCGCCCAGCGCCCCAACGGCGAATGTGAGCACATCCAGTACCGAAGACAGTACGTCGAGCATCTGCTGCTGCGGCGTGATGGTGAAGTCCTCGCGGCCATGGCGTGCCAGCAGCACTTTTCGAATTCCGTTTACCACCTTGTCCACGCTGGCATCTGGCGCATGCACGACGTGGATTTCCATCAGGCCTTCGCGGTTGAACAATTCCAGCGCCCTCGCTGCGGGAATGTAGACCGTGTCGTCGAGGTCCACGCCCAGAATCTGGCCCTTGGATTCCATCACGCCGATTACGCGAAAGCGGCTACCCCCTATGTCTATGCGGCTGCCGAGCGGATTTGCGTCACCGAACAGCTCATGCCTGACCTTGGAGCCCAGCGTCACCAGCGCCCGCGCGCTGGTTGGATTATCCGGTGGAAGGAAACGGCCGGCTGCCACGTTGATGTGCAGGGCCTTGTCGAAGTCCGGACCCACGCCGTACACCGTGACCCTGCGGCTGCGCCCGTTGGCATTGACCTCGGAATTTCCCTGCAGGGCCGGGTCGGAGTAGAGGACCTGCGGAATCCGCTTCAGGGCTTCGGCGTCTTCGATCGTGAGCGGACGGTCGCTG
>JBGQGT010000186.1:0-5233 GCA_041497595.1 Gammaproteobacteria bacterium | reverse complement strand
GTCACGCACAGGTTGTCCGGGGAATCCAGTACGCCGCTGTTGGGCGACTCGAACACCAGCACCAGGGTGCCACCGCCGGTGAAGCTGGGGATGAATTGCCACAGTTGGCCGCGTGCCGCGTTGCCGCCGCTGGTGGAGACGAAGTACACGGTGCTGTCATCGCCGCGGAAGATGCCTTCAAGACGGTTCCAGCGGACGCCGCCTTTGGCGAAGCCCTGCGCGAAGCAGCTGTTCGAGACCGTCACCGGTTCCGGATCGGGAACGTCGATGGTGACCCACTCCACCGGCAGCTCCACGCCCACTGTCTGGTTGGTGCGGGTGTCGTAGCCGTTGACACCGCGGATCCTGGCCATCTGCAGTACGCCGCCGGCAACCAGGTTCTCCGGATCGTTCGGCAGGAACCGATAGAAGCCGCTGTTGCCGCCGGAATCCTCGGTCTGGTAAACGATGCCGCCCTCGAGATCGGCAACGGCGGCCTCGTGCGCGAACCTGCCCATCGCAGTCAAGGCCACCGCTGGTTCGGGCGCATTGATGTCTGCGCGAACCAGGAAATTGTAACCATGCTTCTTGCGGTAGCCGTTGTCCGGGCCGCTGGTCGTCTCTTCGGAGGTGATCCAGCCGACGTCGTTGAAAGCGCGGCCCCCGGAGCAATTCACCAGCGTGCCGTTGATGCTGATGAAGTCGCGCACGATGCGCTTGTGACGCGGATCGTAGTCCACGGTCGTGCAGCCACCGCCGGCCAGCGCGTCGTAACGGGTGGATGCCGGTCCCACCACGCCGAAAGCGAAGTTGCCGGCCGCGTTGCGAATTTCGTGATTGCGAATCAGGCGAATCGTGCCATCTGGACCCTTGAACGCGCTCATGCCGTCGTGAATCGCCGGAGTCGCGAAGCCGTCGCTCATCGCGTCCCCGCTCTTGCTGAAAGTGGTGTGGTGAAAGCCATCGGGCAGCGCCAGGATCAGGGCGCCGTTCTGGTCGGCCACCGGCTTGAGTTCACCGTAGCCTTTGCCCACCGGGCTTTTGCCCCTCCCGCGACCTTCGGGTTTGCGTTCCTTTGCATGGGCGGTGTGCGCGGCGAGCGTTTGCAGCGTGGTGGCGGTGACCACACCCCCGGCAAACAGCGTCGAACGCTTGAGAAAACTGCGGCGGTCCATCTTGAGGTCTGAATCTTCCATAATGCCTCCAGGAATTGACTATTGAACCAAATTTCCCGACTTCGAGTGTGGTGAGCCGCACACCGTGAGTGAGCGAAATCAGCCGGGACGAATCCTGGAGACCGTGTTTGACGGCAGTATTGAGGAATTGAGGCAGGAAACGTGACAGTGGCACGACGCAAACAACAAGGCCGGTGGAATTCGGCACGCCATGTTATTTCTCAACGGAATCTCCGAAAAATCGGTTGCAGCTCAAGTGCACGCGCTCAACCCCGCAGACACCCGCAGTGTCTTTCACGCTTTCAAGTGGTGCACTTGGAAATTGAATCCATCCTCTATTGGCCGGCGACTTTCGGCTTCATGGTCCGATCCATGACTTGCAGCGGCAGCAGGGAAAGCCGCTTTGCCGCCAGCCTTGTTTCCAGGGTTCTTTGCACTTCCACGAGCGGCGTGCGTTTCGGATCGAAACCGAAGGACAGCGACGCGGAGTCCACCGACACCCGCGCGCTGCCCTTGTCCACGCCGCGGGCCGACTCCACGATTGCCGTGATTGCGCGGTAAGTGGCATCGTCCGTGGCGAGCGGCCCGTCGATCGCGAAAAAGGCCACATGATGCTTCCGTTCGAGCGCCTTCATCACGACCGCGTGGTCGTAAACCGCGGCGACCTTGTCCTCGATGCATTGGCCGCATGCGATCGCGGCCGGTCCGTGCAATGTGAAAAGCAGAACGGCGGCGCCGCACTGCGCGCGCAGGCTCAATTCGCCCCCTCCGCGCGGACCGCGCCTGCCGGCTGCGCATCGATCCAGTGGAAATATTTGATGTAGTGTGCGATCTCTTTTTCGGTCAGGTTCTGGTTCGGCATCGGAAGCTTGTTGTACTTCTTGAACATGGCCCTGGCGTCGGGATCGGACTCGAGCATTTTTTCGGGTTCCCTGAGCCAGCGCGTCAGCCATGCATCGCCGCGGCGCCTGGTCACGCCGGCAAGATCGGGGCCGAGCTTGTCGCCCTTTCCGACCGAATGACAGGCCAGGCACTTGCTCTCGAAATCGAGCTTGGCCTGCACGGTTTCGGGGTCGGTGGGCGTCGCCGAGGCCGAAATATTGTGGTGCTCGAGGTCCTTGGCTTCCGCCCTGGCCTCCGTGGAAATCAGCCCAATCGCGCCCTGCGATGCGTTGGCGAAGTGATGGTCGACCATGATGTACGAACCCGCTTCGGGGATGACGAGCTCCACGGCGGCGCTGTTGGACGAACCGAGCAGCACCGTCTGCATGCCGCGGAACTGGTTGTCCGGATTGCCCTCGATCCAGACCCGGTCGAAGAGGGTGCCGACCACGTGAAAACTCGACGTCTTGCTGGGACCGACGTTGAGCACGTGCAGGCGCACGCGCTCGCCCGGCTTTGCCGCAAGCGGTTTCCTTACCATGCCGTTGTGCACGCCGTTGAACACGATATGGGTCGGCTGCGAGGCGCGCAGCCGGTCTCCGTCGAGCACGTAGAGAGGAGCGCCGTCGATCTTGCGTTTGCCCGGGTCGGGCTTGGCGTAAAACTCGCTCTGCACGACGACGTACTCGCGGTCTGCCTTTGTCGGATAGCCCTTGCGCGGCTCGACCACCACGGCGCCGTACATGCCCGAGGCGATGTGCTCCAGGATCATTGGCGTGCCGCAGTGATACATGAATATGCCCGGGTAGTTGAGCGTGAATTCGAATTCGATGGTCTGGCCCGGGGCAATCGAACGATACTTGTCCTGGGGCGAGACCATGGCCGCGTGGAAGTCCATGGAATGCATCATCGGCGCCGCCGTAAGCTTCACGCCCGGCACCGGCTCGTCGCTGCGGTTGGTCATGCTGAAGCGGATCCTGTCGCCGACACGGGCCCGGATGGTCGGACCCGGCACCTGGTCGCCGAAGGTCCAGCCGCTGAACTTCACGCCGGGCGCGATCTCGATGATCTTGTGCGTGGTGTCCAGGCGTATGGTTTTCACCGGCGACGGATCGAGCGGCTTCAGTTCGGCGCCCATGCTCAGCGCGCTGCCCTCGGCAAAGGCCCCGGTGTGCCGCTCGGCCGAAACCCTGGCCGGCACCGGCTTCAGGTCCATCCCGCTCTGGTCGTAGGGATCTTCCGGTGGCTTTCCCGGGTGGCAGGCGCCGAGCAACAGGACCGTGGCGCCATAGAAGAGAACGCGGACGACCAGTGTGGCTGATTTCATTGAATCATCCTGGTTACTGCATGGCATGAGGGCAGGCCTATACTTTATAGCCTGGCGACGATCCGTTCCAACTGTTCGTCTCTCGGGAGCGATTCGATCTCACTCTGGATCTGCGCCACCCGTCCAATCGTCACCCCTGCCATTTGGGCCACTTCCCGCAGGCTCAGATTAGCCCGCCGGCGCAACAGATAGACCGTCTGCTTGAACGCGGGTCCACTTTGACGCTCGAGCGCCGCGGCCGGCTTGATGCCGTGGGCATCAGCCACGGCGCGCAGCAGCGCCTGTGCGCTCGGGCGTACCGGGTTGAGCTGGCCTCGCGAGACGGCCTTTGGGGTTTTCCCCGACAGACGCTTCTTCATCTGGGCGTGGAAAGCCTCCGACCCAAGATAGACCTGGCCCTTGAGCGTCTCCCAGGGAGAAGCCTGTTTGAGCCCTTGGGCGACGAAGCGCTCGTAGGCCCTGCGCGCTGCCGCGCCTTCACCGAACAGGCCACGCACGGCAGCGGCGTTGAGCCAGGGCGGGCAGGGCATCCTGCCTGCGGTCGGAAGGTAACTGCTCCAATGCCAGTCCGCCACCGAGGCCACCATCCCGGCGCGCACCGGGTTCAAGACCACATAGCGGCACAGCTCCCGGAGGTAGGCTTCCTTTTCGACCAGGATCGACTTGTAGCGGCCCTGCAGCACATGGCCCACCCGATTGTGACGGCGGTTGAAGGCCTGGGTATAGACCCCGTTGAGACGGCGCATGCCCTGGACCAGATTGGGCTCGGGGGTTTCGAGCAACAGATGATAGTGATTGCCCATCAGGCAGAAGGCATAGAGCACCCAGCCTTGCTGGAGGACTTCCTTGGCGAGCAGATCGAGGAATACCAGCCGATCGTCGTCGTCCTCGAAGATCGGTTCCTGGCGGTCGCCGCGGGCGGTGAGGTGGTAGAGTGCCCCGGCAAACTCCAGGCGTAGCGGTCGGGTCATTGCGTGAGGCTACGCCCGATCAGCTATAAAGTATAGGCCTGACCCCTTGTTCTCGCGGGCGATTCCCTTAACTTCGGGCGCGGTTGCGCCGCCACGGCATCCTCAGACCGTTCGCGTGATCTTGCGAAGATGAGGCGGACAATCCGGGTCTTTGCCGCGCGCTCGCGCCAGCGCAGCAAAGAACGGATAGGCGGCCTGCGCTGCGACCACGGGCTCAAGCAGCGGGTCCGGCGCCTGCGGGATCACAACGATTCCGTTTCCTTCCTCCGCCGTCTTTGAACTGGTGGTCACCAGCACCACCGGTGCGCCGGCCGCGCGCAATCTTGATACGGCAGTTTCGACGGTCGGACGCGCGTACCGGTCGCCCGCCAGCACGATCGCCGGCAGTGACGGCGAGGCGATCGAGATCGGACCGTGCAGCATTTCCGCCGCACTCGTCGCCTCGGCGTGGATGCCGCAGACCTCCTTGAGTTTGAGAGCGAACTCGCGTGCGACCGGCAGCGCCGGACCGCGGCCGACGACGAATACATCCTCTTGCCCGTCGAGCAGCCGCATCGCCGCGCCCCAGTCGACAGTCTCGCACTGCGCAAGCGTTGCGGGCAGACTCTCCAATGACCGCAGCAACGATGCATTCCGGCTCCATGCGGCCACCAGATGGACCAGGGCGGTGAGGGTGAGGATGAAACTTTTGGTCGCCGCCACGGCGCGCTCGCTGCCGGCACCCGTCTCAATCTGAGCCTCCACGGCGCGGCCGAGTTCCGACTCCGCCTGGTTGATCAGACCCAGCGTGAAGGCCCCTGCGGCTTTCGCACTGTCGACCGCAGCACAAAGATCCGGACTGGCACCGGACTGCGAAATGGCCAGGACCAGCGCTTTGCCCAGTCTGAGCGTGCGTCCGC
>JBGQGT010000185.1:0-5268 GCA_041497595.1 Gammaproteobacteria bacterium | reverse complement strand
TGGGGCGTCCCCGCGCGCCACCGTGATGCAAAAAAAAAGGCTGCTCGAAAGCAGCCCTTCGGGACTTGCAGTGCTATCAGCGATTGAAGACGTACATCGTGACTTCAAAGCCAAAGCGCATTTCGGTGTATTCGGGTTTGGTCCACATGGTGAGACTCCTTCAGAGAGTTAATCCACTTCATCGGGGGGTTCGCGGCCGCTTCCTCACGACCTTGAATCGTATTCTGTTGCAGCCCAGTTACCCCGCCCTACAGGAAAACACTGAAATCCGGCTCATGATTTTCATTAGATTTGCCGAAACCCGCCTCTTCTCAACATTCTCATTAATAATCATGGCGCTATGAGGCCAGCGCGAATTGCGATGATGGCCAGTTCCGCGGAGTTCGACGCCCCCAGCTTCTGCTTGATGTTGTAAAGGTGGGTGCCGATGGTGCGGGGGCTCAACGACATGACCTCCGCGATCTCGGCCACCGATTGCCCCTTCGCGAGCGCCAGGAACACCTTGAATTCCTTTTCACTCAACATGTCGAGAGGATTGCGCTCGCCGTTGACCTGCTGCACCGCCATTTGCTGGGCGATTTCCGGTTCCAGGAAGGTCTTGCCCTGGTGCACCTGCCGGATAGCCTGCATCAAGGCTTCCGCCGCACTGCGTTTGGTAAGGTAACCGGCAGCACCGGCTTTCAGAACGCGGCGCGCATGCATCGCATCCTCGTGTGCGGACAACACCAGAATGCGCGCCGCCGGATCACGCGCCAGTATCCGGTCAATCGCCTCCAGGCCTCCGATCCCCGGCATCGAGATGTCCATGACCACTACATCCGGCCTGACTTCCGGAAACTTCCGACACGCGTCCTCGCCGCTGTCGGCTTCGGCAACCACTTTGATGTCGGCCGATCCCTCCAGAAGAAGCCTGAAACCCATGCGCACGACCGCATGATCATCCACCAGCATTACGCCGATTCCACCGCCCGCTGCTTTGCTGTTCAACCTGACTCCTCCCGCTATGCCGCTTCCACGCCATCGGTCGCCACTGCGGTGGCCTTTGCCGGGATCACGGCGGTTACCGTCATGCCCTCGCCCGGCCGGTTGTCGATCTGAAACACCCCATCGAGTGCCTGTACGCGCTCGCGCATCCCCATCAGGCCGAAGCGGGTCGCTTCGTGCTCATTGCGCTGGGCGATGCCCTTGCCATTGTCGCGCACCGTCACCCTCACGACGTCACCGCGCCCGGCATCGCGTTCGCGTGCGACCAGAATGTCCGCGCGCGTCGCGGCGGCATGGCGGATGACGTTGGTCAGGCATTCCTGGACGATGCGGTAGATGGTGATGTTGACGGTTTCGCCCAGCCCCTCCAGTTCGCCCTCGAGCCTGAGCTCACAGGCGATGTCCTTATGCCTTTCCCGCCATGTGGCCACGGTCTCTTTCAGCGTCGCGCTCAGGCCCAGGTGGTCCAGTGCCGTGGGCCGAAGCTGGCGGATGATCCCGTGCACCACATCGTAGATGTGCGCAGCCACGGAAACGATGGTTTGCGCGTTGCCATGGATCTCGGGTGCGCTTTCGCGAGTGCGGTTGGAAATTGCCGTACCGATGGTCTTGATCGCCGTTACGCACTGGCCGAGCTCGTCGTGCAGTTCGCGCGCGATCGAGCGGCGTTCCTCCTCCAGCCGGTTCTGGATCAACTGGGTGAGTTTGCGGTTCTGCTCCAACTCGCGTTCGGCCCGCTGCACCAGTTTGTGCTCGGTTATGTCGCGCATGCTGCAGATTTCACCGATCACTTCATTGCTCGCCGGGTCCACCAGGGGCGCCGCCGACAGCGCGACATCCACCACCCTGCCATCCTTGGTCACGCGCTGGGTCTCCACCATTTCGATGAGTTGACGCTTCATGACCGCATCGAGGTTGTCCTGGATTTCGCCCTGACGTTCCCTCGGGGCGAGTAGCGTGGCGGAACGGCCGACGATTTCATCGTCGCGATATCCGAACATGCGGCCCGCCGCCGGGTTCCAGAACGAAATCCGGCCTTCGAGGTCATGGATGATGATCGCGTCGCTGGACTGCTTGGCAACCAGTGCCAGCCGCCGGTTTTCCGCAAGGCTTTGCGCGAGATTCTCCGCCATGCGGTTGAAGGTGTGGCTGATCGCGTCGAATTCGGGAAGTTCGAACCTCGGCAACCGCGTGTCGAAGCGGCCCTTCTCCATTTCGGACAAACCGCCGAGAATTTTGCCGATGGGCCGCAACGACCGTCCCAGCAGCCAGAACACCAGCGCGTTGACCAGCACGAAAAATCCCAACACCAGCCAGAAGAAGTTCTTGAGATCGTCCCAGGCATCGAGAATCGATCGCGAAGCATCCGGCCTGATGACCACCGTTCCGTTCGGGATATTCAGCCGGAACTCGCCGATCTTCGGATCCGCCAGCCGGTTGAACCAGTCCGGTGCCCACCTGCCCTGTTTGTACTGGGATGGTGGCGAGGTGTAGATCAACTGGTCATTTTCGTCGTACATCTTGATTTCGTTGGCACGTACGCGACCGACGTGGCGCAGGAACGACAGCAACGCCTGATTGTACGGACCGCTTTGCGCGTTGGCCCGGGTGTTGGCGATCACGGTTTCCATCAATTGCACAGTGACTTTGGTACCCGCCTCGATCTCTTCCCGGATGGAGCGGCGCGTTTCCTCGATCAGAACGTCGGATGCGGCCAAAGCGAAAATCACAATGACCAGCGTAATCACGAAATTGATCCGGAAGCGCAGCCCGAATTTCTTCATCATCGGGAGCCGCCCAGAAGATCGCGCATGCGCGCGGTCGCTGCGCACAGTTCCGCGGCGATCACCGGCTGCATTGCGGAGTGGCCGCCGTTGGGTACCAGACGCAGGTCCGCGCCGGCCAGTCGCCGCGACACCTCAAATGCACTGATTGGTGGGCACACCATGTCCATTCTGCCCTGCACCAGGGTTATCGGTTTGTTGCCGATCCGCCAGAGATCATCAAGCAACTGGTTCGGCCGTAGAAAACACTGGTGAGCCAGAAAATGGAGCTGGATTCTGGCGCCTGCCAGCAATTCCTCTGCCGTCGCGACGTTGCGGCCGCCATCACTGCCATTGGACATCTCCCCGATCGCCATGATCCTGGCTTCATAGTCGCACCAGCGCCGGCCCGCCGCCAGTGCGACCGATGCATCGGGGTGATCGATGAGTTGCCGATAGTGCTCGATGATGGACTCGCCCGCCTCCCCGGCAAAGTCCGCCCAGGCCTCGGGGACGAAGCGCCGAATTCCCGAAACATACCACTCGACTTCCGCGGCGCTGCCGAGAAACACGCCGCGCAACACCATCCCGGCAACCCGATCCGCATTAGCGATTGCATAGGCCAGGCTCAGCGTACTTCCCCAGGATCCTCCGAACAGCAGCCATCGATCCACGCCCTGATGATGGCGCAATTGCTCGATGTCGGCCACCAGGTGCGAGGTGGTGTTTTCGAAAGTCGAACCCGAAGGCGCACTCTGCCCGCAACCTCGCTGATCGAACAGCACAATGCGGTAGAAGGCGGGGTCGAAAAAACGGCGATGCGCCGGGCGCGACCGGCTTCCCGGTCCACCGTGGACGAACAACACGGGAAACCCCGCCGGATTGCCGCTTTCCTCAAAATAGACGCGATGACCGCCACCGACATCAAGCCAATCCTTGCGGTAGGGTTCGATTGCAGGATAAAGGACTTCGCCGCTGGCTTGGTTCTGATCCACGACCATGCCCGGCGAACGAAAAAATCAGGATTCTTGCAGTTTGAAGACGATCGGCACGGTCACGGTCAGTTCGCGGCCGCGCAGGTTCTGCGGCGCCTGCGGCAGGGGCGAGGCCCGGCGCACCATGTTGAGCGCTTCTTCGTCGAGAACCGATCGCCCGCTGCTCTTGCCCAGCGTGATGCTGGTAACTTTGCCATCCGCGGCGATCTGCAGAAGCACTTCCGCCGTGCCCTCCCAGCCGCGGCGTTGCGCCAGCGGTGGATACTTCTGATAGCGCTTGATTTCCTTGGAGATCGACTGGCCGTATATCTGCAACAGACGCGGCTCCACGCTCGGCGCACTCAGCTCCTTCTTCAGCGCCACCGGCCGCGGAGGTGCCGGGGGCGGCACCGGCGTGACGACCGGCGCAGGCTGGACCGTCGCCACCACGACAGGCGGCGCGGGCGGCTGGACCGAAGGGGTCACCGGCTCGATGCGCGGCTGCGCGACTGCGACCGGGGGCGGCTCCAACCGCGGAACCGGTTGCGGCTCGGGCCGCACTTCCGTCCGGGGTTCGGGCCGCGGTTCGGGACGAGGTTCCACTGCTGGGAGCGGGCGGGGTTCGGGCCGCGGTTCAACGCGCACAACCGGCGGCGGCTCGGGTCGCGACTCGATTCTGGGTTCGGGCTTGATTTCGATTTTGGGCTCGGTACGAGGCTCCGGCCGCGGTTCCGGCTTTGGCACCACCATGGGCGCGGGGCGCGGCTCGGGACGCGGCAACGGCGGCACGATCTCCGCGCGCGGAATCGGCGGCGGCTCCGGTTCCGGTTGCCGCATTACCGGCTCCGGGCGCGGCTCGATCTGCGGTTCCGGTCGGACCACCGTTTCCTCGACCGTTCGCTGCGGCGGTGCCGGCATCGTCACCGGCGCGGGCGGCACCACTTCCCGCAACGGCATTGGCCGCACCTGCTCGGGGAGGACGATCTCGACATTGAGCACCTTGGGCGGCTCGATCACCACCGCACGAAAGCCGGGGACGAGCGCAATCAACGCCGCGTGGATAAGCAGCGACGCCACGAAGGCAACCTTGAAGGGTCGCTCGCGGTACCAATCGGTCACTGGCGAAGCGTAATAGAACCCACTGTCGAGCACGGCGTCAGACATGCCCGAAGCGTAGTGCAAGGCCTTGAGGTAAGTAAAGTTTCGCCGCAAAACTCATGAAAATCATGAGAGCCAAATGGTGATTTCCGTGTGCGGGTGTCGCGCCGCCTTCGCGGATAATGCTCGCGGACTCATCGGATGCAGGTTCGCGCAGCAATCGGTGGCGCGACCGGTGTCGGATGATTCGGCAACGAGCGGGCCACCCCCGCGAATTTCGATCTCAACTTCTGGAGAAGCCTATGTGGAGCAAGCCTGAGTACACCGAAATGCGTTTCGGCTTTGAAGTCACGATGTATATTGCCAACCGCTGAACTGGGTTGGGCTTGGACGAAAGCCCCTTCGCGGGGCTTTCGTTTTTTGTGCAGGCCATAAATTACTCTGACTGA
>JBGQGT010000184.1:0-5276 GCA_041497595.1 Gammaproteobacteria bacterium | reverse complement strand
CGCAGTGCTGCCGGTGCACGTGGAAGGCGCCGGCCAGTGGTTCAGCCGCTCCGGTTCGACATCGTTTATGCGGCGGCTCCTGCCCTCGGTGACGCTGCGGGTGTTCACGCCCACTCGCATAGACGGGGGTGCGGCCGGAAGCGCGCGCCGGCGGCGCGCCTTCGCCACCCGCAGGCTCACCGCCATCATGCAGACCATGGCGCTGCAGTCGCACGCCTGCAAGCCGCTGTTCGAGTGCTTTCTCGATGCGGTCGCGGTGCACGGGCGCGACGCGGTGCTGATAGAAGATCAGAACGAGGAGCCGCAGACCTACGGCCAGTTGCTGCGCATGAGCCTGGCGCTGTCGCGGCTGCTCAAGCGTTTCACCGGCGTGGGCGAGAACGTCGGCCTGCTGCTTCCGAACATGGTCCCGGCGGTGGGCGTGGTGATGGGTCTGTCGGCCACCGGGCGCGTTCCGGCCATTTTCAATTACGCGGCGGGTCCGCTGGGCGTGGAAAGCGCGCGGGTTGCGGCCGGTGTGCGCACCGTGATCACTTCGCGCAAGTTCATCGAGCAGGCGCATCTGCATTCGCTGCTGGATGCGCTTGCCGGCTGCAACATCGTCTATCTCGAGGATCTGCGCAGCCAGTTCGGCTGGCGCGACAAGTTGTGGCTGATCGGTTTCGCACTGCGCTTTCCGCGGCTGGTGATTGCGAGGCAGTCCACACTCGATCCCGCGGTGGTGTTGTTCACTTCCGGCTCGGAAGACCGGCCCAAAGGAGTGGCGTTGTCGCACCATGCCATCGTTGCCAACGTGGCGCAGATGCGCGCGGTGTTCGACTTCTCGCCCGAAGACAAGATCCTGAACCCGCTGCCGCTGTACCACGCCTACAGCTTTACCGCCGGCGTCATGCTGCCGCTGATCACCGGCACGCGGCTGTACCTGTTCATTTCGCCGTTGCGCTATCGCGCCATTCCCGAGATTGCGTACCGCCGCGATTGCACCATCCTGTTCGGCACCAGCACCTTTCTGTCGTTCTACGCGCGTTATGCCAACCCGATGGACTTCTGCCGGCTGCGCTACGTGATCTCCGGAGGTGAAAGGCTTTCGCCCGAAGTCTCAAGGGTGTGGATGGAGAAATTCGGGTTGCGCATCCTCGAAGGCTATGGATCGACCGAATGCGCGCCGGTGATTTCTCTGGCCACGCCGTCCGCGTACCGCCGCAATACGGTGGGCCGATTGCTGCCCGGCATCGACTACCAGATCGAGCCCATGGACGGCATCGACAAGGGCGGAGTGCTGCACATACGCGGGCCGAACCTGATGCTGGGCTACTACCGCTATGCCAATCCCGGAGTGATCGAGGCGCCCAAGTCGAGCGTGGGCGAAGGCTGGTACGACACCGGCGACGTGGTGGAAGTGGATCACGACGGCATGCTCAGCATCTCCGGGCGGGTGAAACGCTTCGCCAAGATCGCCGGCGAAATGGTGTCTCTGGACATGATCGAGCACGTGGCGCGCGAAGCTTCGCCCGAGCACCACCATGCCGCGGTGCTGACGGTGCAGGACTTCGGCGGCGAGTCCACGGTGCTGTTCACCACCGATGCGCAACTGACCCGCGCCCAACTGCTGGAGGCGGCGAAGGAGCTGGGGACGCACGATCTTTCGGTGGCGCGCCGCATCGTGCACCTGCGGGAAATCCCGTTGCTTGCTTCCGGCAAGGTGGACTACGTCGGACTCAAGAGTCTCATCGAGGGCGATGCGGTCAGGAAACTGCTGGCTGCGATGGCCAGGAACCCGCTGGATACCGAGTCCCGCCCCGCCGCAAAGTAATTGTTGCCTGCTTCGAAGAGGAATCCCGCCATGGCCGAAGCAGCCGCCAAAGAAACGCTGGGCTTCCAGACCGAAGTCAGGCAACTGCTCAATTTGATGATCCACTCCTTGTACGGCAACAAGGAGATTTTCCTGCGTGAACTGATTTCCAACGCCTCGGATGCCTGCGACAAGCTGCGCTTCGAGGCGCTGACCGATCCGGGGCTGTTCGAGGCCGATCCCGACCTCCGCATGCGGGTCTGGTACGACAAGGCGGCGCGCACCCTCACCATTTCCGACAACGGCATCGGCATGTCCCGCCAGGAGGTCATCGACAACATCGGCACCATCGCCAAGTCCGGCACCCGCGAGTTCTTCGATCGCCTGACCGGCGATCAGGCCAGGGACGCGCACCTGATCGGCCAGTTCGGCGTGGGGTTCTATTCCTCGTTCATCGTTGCGGACAAGGTCACGCTGGTTACCCGCCGCGCCGGCCTGGGCAAGGAACACGGCGTGCGCTGGGAATCGTCGGGCGAGGGCGACTACACCATCGAGACCGTGGAAATGCAGGGCCGCGGCACCGACGTGACGCTGCATCTGCGGGCGGGCGAGGACGAACTGCTGGACGGTTTCCGTTTGCGCTCCATCATCCGCAAGTATTCCGACCACATCACGCTGCCCATCCTGATGAAAAAAGAGGAGTGGAGTCAGGAAAAGGGCGGGAACGTCGTCAAAGACGAAGACGAAAAGGTCAACCAGGCTTCCGCGCTGTGGGCGCGCCCCAAGTCCGAGATCAGCGAAGAGCAGTACCAGGAATTCTACAAGCACGTTGCCCATGACTTCGAGCCGCCGCTGGCCTGGGTGCACGCAAGAGTCGAGGGCAAGTCCGAGTACACCCAATTGCTCTACCTGCCGGCGCGCGCACCCTTCGATCTGTGGGACCGTGAGCATCGCCACGGCATCAAGCTGTACGTGCGGCGCGTGTTCATCATGGACGATGCCGAGCAACTGATCCCGGCGTACTTGCGGTTCGTGCGCGGAGTGGTCGATTCCAACGACCTGCCGCTCAACGTTTCGCGCCAAATCCTGCAGGAATCGAAGGACGTCGAAGTGATCCGCAAGGGCTGCGTCAACAAGGTGCTCGGTCTGCTCGAAGATCTCGCGGAGAACCAGAAGGAGAAGTACGCGAACTTCTGGAAGGAATTCGGTCGCGTGTTCAAGGAGGGGACGGGCGAAGACCGGGCGAACAAGGAACGCATCGCCAGGCTGCTGCGCTTTGCCTCGACTCACGGCGACACCGACGAGCAAACCGTTTCGCTCGCCGACTACCTGTCGCGGATGAAGGAAGGCCAGGACAAGATCTACTACATCACCGCCGACAGCCTGGCCGCGGCGAAGAACAGCCCGCATCTGGAAATCTTCCGCAAGAAGGGCATCGGAGTGCTGCTGCTTTCCGACCGGGTGGACGAATGGGTGGCGTCCAATCTCACCGAATTCGAAGGCAAGCCGCTTCAATCGGTGGCCAAGGGCGATCTCGATCTGGGCAAGCTTGCCGACGAGGACAAGAAAGAGCAGGAGAAGGAAGCCGGCGAGCACAAGGAGCTGGTCGAGAAAATAAGGAAGACACTGGACGCCCGGGTGAAGGATGTAAGGTTGACGTTCCGGCTGACATCCTCGCCGGCCTGCCTGGTGTCGGACCAGCACGGCATGAGCGCCAACCTCGAGCGCATGCTCAAGTCCGCCGGCCAGAAGGTGCCGGGCAGCAAACCCATCCTGGAAATCAATCCGCATCATCCGCTGGTGCAGCGTCTGAAATATGAGACCGACGAGGCGCGCTTCGGCGACTGGAGCCACATCCTGTTCGATCAGGCGCTGCTTGCCGAAGGAGGGCAGCTCGACGATCCGGCGGGATTCGTCAAACGCCTCAACGACCTGATCCTTGCAATGTCCGGCGACAGAACCTAAGAAACCTTATTTCACACGAAGGACACGAAGGAAAAGCAAGAATTGATTACGAAGGGAAACCAAGCAGAAGGAACCACACGGAATAGAGAGCAAGGATGATCGCGCAGGTAGCGGATGCCCACTCCGGTTGACCGCAGCTTGACCACTTTCATGTCGCCGGACTTCGGGTCGAGGCGCACCACGGTGTCGACACCGATCTCGTTCATCCAGATGATTCCGGCGCTATCGAGGCGCAGTTGCCGAAACGCGCCCGGGCGGAATGTCAAGCCCGGAGCAGACGGCGGCCACTGACGACTTGTCGTACCGCCGCGTCGGACAAAGCATCGGTTACCACGGCTACGTACTGCGCACCCGTGCCGTAGCCAAGGTCGAGAAGCAGGCGCTCGTCGGATTCCGACAATCCACCATCCATCATTTCGGACGGGTGAATAACGATTACCGGTGCCAGCCCGAAACGGCCCGCCGCTTCTCCGATTCCTCGTTTCAGCAGGCGCTGCGCGGCAGAAAAGCCGGCAACGAGCAGCCTCGAATTTGTGAACGGCTGCGCTGCATCCAGCGAGATCTCTCTTCCGCTCTCGATGTGGCGGACTCGCATGCAATTTTTGCTGATGCGGACATACAGCGTTCTGGACACACTCCCTCCCAGGAAACCAATAATCTTGCTCACGTAGGGTTCTCCTTTCGCTTGTCGTAGTTGCCACTACCCGCCGGAAGGCGTCGGGACAACGCAGGCGGGTATGCGTTGTCACGTTACCCAAGCTCAAGTTTGACAGGGCCGACTCTCAAAGCACGATAGTGGTGCTATCGTCATTCAGCGCTTCCGGAGTGGTGCCTGCTTCAATGAGGCCGCGGCGATTCGCCGCGGATAACCTAAAACGTGTTCCCCACGTGCGTGGGGAACACAAATTCTTCGAGCGCGATGCCCAGGAGATCACCGGTTCATCCCCGCACGTGCGGGGAACACAAAATCGGCGCGGCCATGACAGGCGACAAGGCCGGTTCATCCCCGCACGTGCGGGGAACACTGTTCGAGGATCTCCACGGTCAGGCCCGAATCCGGTTCATCCCCGCACGTGCGGGGAACACATTTTGTGCCGGTCTGCCATATAAAGTATCTACGGTTCATCCCCGCACGTGCGGGGAACACGCGGCATGCCGGTGTCGGGATCCACGGGCTCGCGGTTCATCCCCGCACGTGCGGGGAACACTTGTATGGGATTCGCAGATGTTCTGCCCATTCCGGTTCATCCCCGCACGTGCGGGGAACACCGTTCATCCGCCGGCGCAAATGTGCGCTTCGCCGGTTCATCCCCGCACGTGCGGGGACCACCACGTCATCCTGAAAGGTCGCGGCTTGCCCGTCGGTTCATCCCCGCTCGTGCGGGGAACTCGCTGGCCGCTCCTGCGCGAAGCCAAGCCCTCACGGTTTACCCCCGCACGTGCGGGGAACACGAGCAATACGAAAAACACGCGCTCGATGCGGCCGGTTCATCCCCGCACGTGCGGGGAACACTGATCG
>JBGQGT010000183.1:0-5344 GCA_041497595.1 Gammaproteobacteria bacterium | reverse complement strand
GAGTACCGCCGCAGGATGCTGGCCAAGGCGCCCAGGCATCTGGCGGTACTCGAGCTGGCGGCCCGGAAAGCCGGGTGGGGCAAGTCGCTGCCCGAAGGCCGGTTTCACGGCATCGCGTTGTCGCGGTCGTTCCTGACCTACGTCGCCGAAGTAGCGGAAGTCTCGGTCGAGAACGGCGTCCCGAAGGTGCACAGAGTCGTCTGCGCGGTGGACTGCGGGCGCGTCGTCAATCCGAACATCGTCGAGCAACAGATCAGCGGTGGCGTGGTGTTCGGTTTGTCGGCGCTGCTGCACGGCGAGATCACCCTTCAGAACGGCCGCGTGCAACAGTCCAACTTTCACGACTATCCGGTCGCCCGCATGAATGAAGCGCCCCGGATCGAGGTGCACATCGTCGGCAGCACGGAAGACCCGACCGGCGTCGGCGAGCCCGGTGTGCCGCCGCTCGCGCCCGCGGTTTGCAACGCGCTGTTCCGGGCGACGGGCAAAAGAGTCCGGTCGCTCCCCGTCAGGCTGTAGCGCGGAACCATATCGCGTTCGAAGATTCAAACGTAGACCCGGCCTGAACAGTAAACGGAGGAGAAAAACGTGATCCGCTACCCGATGAAGTTTCTCTGTGCCATGTTTCTACTGGCGACGCTGCTGCCGGCGGGCCTTGCCGTGGAAGGCCAACCGGCGAAGGTCGAAGCCGTGCTGCTCAACGGCGAGAAGGTGAACCTCGAGCGGTGGAAGGGAAAAGTCGTCATGGTGAACTTCTGGGCCACCTGGTGCGCAGTCTGCCAGACCGAAATGCCTGGCTGGCAGAAGTTCTACGAGGCCAACAGGGACAAGGGCTTCGAGATGATCGCCCTGAGCGTGGATGACGGCGTGGAGGAAGTGCACGCATTCATGGCGAAGGAGCAGTATCGCTTTCCGGTGGCGTGGCGCTTCGACAAGCAGGAGGATGACGACTTTCCCACCGTCCGCAGCACACCGACGACCTACTTCGTCGACAAGCACGGCAAGGTCGCGCTGATGCACATCGGAAGAATGTCCGAGGAATTCCTTAAACAGACCGTAGAAAGCTTGCAGCGCCGGTGAACGGCCTGGCCGGATAGGCCGGTGCTAGAATTCGACAGGCGGGGCCGTTCCGGCCCCGTCCTTTTTTACCCCGGGACAAGAAATGAGCGACTCCTCAGACATCAATACGCTGCGCCGCATCCTCAAGCAGTACAAGACCATTGCCGTGGTCGGCCTTTCGGCCAACTGGTACCGGCCCAGTTCCTTCGCCGCAAAATACATGCAGGAGCACGGCTACCGCGTCATTCCGGTGAACCCCATGTACAAGGAGGTCCTGGGGGAGAAGTGCTACGCCTCGCTCAAGGACATTCCCGATAAAGTCGACATCGTGGATTGCTTCCGCAAAAGCGAAGACATCGAACCGATCGCGGACGAGGCCATCGCCATCGGCGCCAAGGTGTTGTGGATGCAGATCGGCGTGATGAACGAAAAGGCGGCGGAGAAGGCGCGCAAGGCCGGGCTGGAAGTGGTGCAGGACCGCTGCGTCAAGATCGAGCACGGGCGTTTGTTCGGGGGACTGAACTGGGTGGGCGTCAACACCAAGATCATCTCCGCCAAGCGGCCGCAGTGGCTGCCGTACTGAGGCGGTGAACGGTAAATGGTGAACGGTGAACGGTAAACGGTAAAAGCAAAAACAATTACCCGCGCACTGAATCGCCTTTCACCATTTACTTATCACCATTCACCATTCACTGAATCATCATGGCAGACAGAGAATTCGGATTCGGCACCTTGTGCCTGCACGCGGGGCAGATCCCGGACGCGGCTACCGGCGCGCGCGCGGTGCCGATCTACCAGACCACTTCGTTCGTGTTCGATTCGGCCGATCACGCGGCGAGCCTGTTCAACCTGCAGACCTTCGGCAACGTCTATTCGCGGATTTCGAATCCGACGGTGGCGGTGTTCGAGGAGCGCATGGCGGCACTGGAAGGCGGCCGTGCGGCGCTGGCCGCCTCGTCCGGCCAGGCGGCGCAGATGTGCGCCCTGCTCACCATCCTGCGCGGAGGCGACGAAATCGTCTCGGCGAGCACGCTCTACGGCGGCACGTATTCGCAGTTCGACGTGACCTTCCGTCAGTTCGGGATCAACACCGTATTCGTGAATCCGGACGACCCGGAGAATTTCCGCAAGGCGCTCACCCCGAGGACGCGCGTCCTCTACGCGGAAACCATGGGCAATCCGCAGATCAACGTGCTCGACATCGAGGCGGTGGCGAAGATCGCAAAAGAAGCGGGTGTGCCGCTGATCGTCGACAATACCTTTGCCTCGCCGTACCTGTGTCAGCCCTTCAAGTTCGGCGCCGACGTCGTCATCCATTCGGCGACCAAGTTCATCGGCGGCCACGGCACCACGATGGGCGGCGTGGTGGTCGAGTCCGGCAAGTTCCCGTGGGGCAACGGCAAGTTCCCGATGATGACCGAGCCCTCGCGCGGCTATCACGGCGTGATCTTTCACGAGACCTTCGGCGACTTCGGTTACACCATGAAGTGCCGGATGGAGACCATGCGCACGCTCGGCCCGGCGTTGTCCCCGTTCAACGCCTGGATGCTGCTTCAGGGTCTGGAGACATTACACGTACGCGTGGAGCGCCATGTCGCCAACGCCGTGGCGGTGGCGAAATTCCTCGACAACCATGCGCGGGTCTCCTGGGTGAATTACCCCGGGCTTCCGGGCAGCAAGTACCACGCGCTGGCACAGAAGTACCTGCCCAAGGGCACCGGCTCGATCATGACCTTCGGCATCAAGGGCGGCATGGAAGCGGGGGTGAAGTTCATCGAGGCGCTGCAGTTCTGCTCGCACCTTGCCAACGTGGGTGACGCCAAGACGCTGGTGATCCATCCCGCTTCCACCACCCATCGTCAACTGTCGGAGGAAGAACAGGTCAAGGCCGGGGTCGGGCCCGACATGATCCGGCTGTCCATCGGCATCGAGGACGTCAACGATATTCTCTGGGACATCGACCAGGCGCTCGGTCAGTCCAAGGCTTGATCACTCCGGAGCGCTACTTAGCCGCCAAGACGCCAAGAATGCCAAGAGAATCGATGTCGAATACGAGGATCAAGAGTGCACTTTCCCGGTGTCGCAGAATCGGGACTTGAACTCGTACGCCTCTTCATGTTTTTTGCATCCCTCGTGTCATATGACATCCTTTTGCCTTTCTTGGCGCTCTTGGCGGCAACGAGATTTTTTAGATGAAGGGGGTCGTGTGGCCGCTGATCGTCACCATGGCCATCCAGGCGCTGGTGTCGATGACGGTGTTCGCGCCGCCGGTATTCGCGCCGGCTGCTCACGATGACATCGGATTCCCCGCGAACTGGGTCGGGATCGTCACTGCCATGACCTTCGCCGCAGCGACTTGCGGGGCACTCTTTTCCGGGGGGGTCATCGCCCGGGTTGGCGCGCTGCGCATGAGCCAGTTCTCGCTGCTGCTGTGCGGCAGCGGCATCGCGCTGATCGCGAGTTCCAACGCCTGGCTGGTCGCACTCGGGGCGCTGGTGATGGGCCTGGGGTATGGGCCGGTCACGCCGTCCAGCTCGGCGATCCTCGCGGACCGCACACCCGAGCGCATCCGCAGCTTCATTTTCTCGTTGAAGCAGACCGGCGTGCCGATCGGTGGCGCGCTCACGGGCGCGATCGTGCCCGCCTTGATCGTCGCTTTCGGCTGGAGGGCATCCGCATTGTCGGTGGGCCTGGCGTGTGTCGCGCTGGCCGCAGCGATCCAGCCGTACCGGGCCGTGGTGGATCTCGCGCAGCATTTCGATCGTCCGAAAAAGCGGGCAAGCCTGCTCGAGCCGCTGCGCCTGGTGCTCGCCCATCCGCGCCTGCGCGAAATGGCTTTCGCCTCCAGCACCTATTCCGGAATGCAGGCCTGCCTTAGTACCTTCCTGGTCGTCTATCTGACCCAGCGAATCGGATTTTCCGTGCCGATGGCCGGAGCAGCGCTGGCGACCGCGATGACGGCAGGCATCATCGGTCGCATTTCGTGGGGCGTCGTGGCGGACAACTATGTGACACCGCGGGCGCTGCTCGGAATTCTCGGCGCGACGATGTCCGTGGGAGCGGCGCTCACCGCGACGTTCACCGGTACGTGGCCGCTCGCGGCCGTATTTGCAGTGAGTTTCGCTTACGGCGCGACCGCGATCGGATGGAACGGGGTGTATCTCTCGGAAGTCGCTCGCATCGCGCCGGCCGGCAAGGCCGGCGCCGCGACCGGGGCTTCGCTGGCGATGACTTACGCCGGCGTCGTGGTTCTGCCGATGCTGTTCTGGGTGATCGTTACGCTCTCGGACAGCTATGCGGCTGCATTCGTTGCCGCAGCCTGTCTGACTTTTTGGCGCGCCTCGTACTTTTTCCGCAAGCGCTGAACGTTACTTGACCCTGGCGCCGCCGTCGCAATCGATGATGGCGCCTGTCATGAAGCCATTGGCCATGAGCATCACGATCGCCAGCGCGACTTCCCCGGGATTGCCGATTCGTCCCACCGGTAATGCCTGCGCCTCGCGCTCCAGCATCCTTCCATTGCGACGGTTGGAATGGTTTGGGTTTCTGTGCTCAGGCTGGCGGGCGTGCCACGTCCCGCACCCGGCGGACGGGCTGCGGGGACGTTGGCGGGGTGCGTGAAACCTACTGCTTGAAAGCCGACTGGCGTTTCGCGAGCTGCCAGCGCCCGTCGCGCTTGACCCAGACGTTCAGGTATCGCAGATCGGCCTTGCGACGTTCGCCGCCGATCTCGATGTCCAGGCGCGTGGAGCCCATTGCCGTGGCGATATCGCCATAGACGTTGACCTTGACGTCATAGCGCTCGGCACTGAAGATTTTCACGGTGCCGGTCTGCATCTGTTTTACGTAGCCCGGTTTGTCGTTGGTCTTGCCGTTGGGCTGGTGGTAAACGAACTCGTCGGCAAGCGTGTTTGCCAGCGCGTCGGCGTCCATGCGTATCATCGCGTCGTAGCGACGATCCTCGACTTCGTGGATCTCCTCCACCGGTCCGGCGAGCGCCGGCCCCGCGAATAGACTCGATCCGCCGAGTAAGAGTCCCGAGAACAGCCTGTACCACGTCGCGTGGTTCATATCCGAATCCTCCCGAATGAAGTTGCTATCGGCCCGACGACCGGGCCCCAACGGGAATTCTAGACCCTCACAATCAATGCCGTGGCGGAAACGTCAGGCGAGCACGAAAGATTCAACCGCATGCGCGAAGCGCTCGGGCTGGTCGTGGTGCATCATGTGGCCGGCATCGGCGATGGTTTGTTCGCGCAGCGAGCGATAACAGGACCGGTAGCTG
>JBGQGT010000182.1:0-5362 GCA_041497595.1 Gammaproteobacteria bacterium | reverse complement strand
CTGGCATTCGCCAATACAGGCTGGCTCTACCCCTTCTTCGGCACGATGATCGGCTGGATCGGGGTCGCGCTGACAGGTACCGACGCGGCGTCGAATGCGCTGTTCGGCAGCCAGCAGGTGATCACCGCCAACAAGCTCGGCCTGGACCCGACCCTGATGGCCTCGGCCAACAGTTCGGGCGGGGTCATGGGCAAGATGATCGACGCCCAGAGCATCGTGGTGGCGTCGGTCGCGACTAATTATCAGGGCAAGGAAGGCGTCATCCTGCGCTACGTGTTCTGGCACAGCATTGCGCTGGCCGCATTGGTCGGCGTGCTGATCATGCTGCAGGCTTACGTGCCGTTCTTCCAGGCCATGGTCGTGAAGTGACCCGTGCCAGGGATTCACGAATCGGCACGGCAGCTTTGGCTGCCGTGCCGTTTTCTTTTGACGGGAAAGCGCATCGGTGGCGTGCAGGTGCGCGCACATGATCAATGATGGAGCGCACGACGGGGTTTTCAAGGCCGCGGATGGGCGCGCGGGAAGAAAGGGGAGGGAGATGATCGAACAGAAACTCGCCAGGCTCGGAATCGTGCTGCCCGCGGCCGCGGTCCCGGCGTTTCAGTATGTCCCGGTCACGGTGCACGAGCGACAGGCTTTCGTCAGCGGTCAACTGCCGCGCGAAGGCGACGAGGTGCGGATCGTCGGCAAGGTCGGTGGCGAAGTTGGTGTTGAGCGCGCGCAGGAGGCGGCGCGGCTGTGCATCCTGCAGGGACTCGCCTGCCTGAAGCAGGCGCTGGGCTCGCTCGACCGCATCGAACGCGTCCTCAAGGTCACAGGATTCGTTGCCTCGGCGCCCATGTTCAACCAGCAGCCGAAAGTGATCGACGCCGCCTCGGAACTGCTGGTGCAGGTCTTCGGAGAGAGCGGCAGGCACGCGCGCAGCGCGATCGGGGTCGCAGAGTTGCCGCGCAACGCCTGCGTCGAAATCGAGATGATCGTGGCGTTGCGACCGTGATCGATGTTGCGCGCCTCGATGGTGCTACTATCGCCTGATGAAAACCGGGCGCTTGCCGGCACCAAACTCTCGGCAGGATGCGGTGCCGCAGGCGCGCTTCATGTAAGCACCCGATAACCCGACCGGAAAGTCATGCCTACCTCAGAGAACATCTCGGCGATTCTGCGATCGGCCGGGATCGTCGAGAACAGCCAATCCGAAGAGACTTATCGCGAGGTTCGCGCCCAACAGATCGCCCTGCTGTTCCGTCAGCTTCCCGCCGCGCTCACCGCGACACTGCTGATCGCGTTCATTGTGGTCGGTGTAACCTGGCCTGTTGCGGACGCGAAGTTGCTGCTCTCCTGGCTCATTGTCGTGTGCGCGCTGACCGGGCACCGGTTTTTGCTCTGGCGTCGTTTTGCGGCAAACGCACCGCGTGCCGAGAAGATGGAGCCCTGGTTACGGAGCTTTTTCGCCGGCACGCTGCTGTCCGGCATTGTCTGGGGTGCGGGCGGCGTTCTGCTGGCCGGCCAGGACCTCATTCACCAGTTCTTTTTCGGGCTGCTGCTCGCCGGATTGGCCGCTGGGGGCGTTTCCACGCTGTCTTCCTATCGCGGCGTTTACGCCGCATTCCTCCTGCCGAGCATGGTGCCGCTCGCCGTGCGCATGGCGTTGTACCTGGATCCGGTACATGTCGCGATGGCCTCGATGATGTTGCTGTTCGCGGCGCTGATGCTGGGGATTTCGGCGCGCATTCACGCCACCATCGCCGAGTCGCTGCGGCTGCGTTTTCGCAACCTCGGCCTGGTGGATACGCTGTCCGCCACCAAGGGAAACCTGGAACAGGCAAACACGGCCCTGCAGCGAGAGATCGGCGAGCACCGCAAGGCGCAGGAAATCCTGATGAAGTCGGAGCAGAAGCTGCGTCTGCACGCGCACCAGGCGCCGCTTGCGTTCATCGAGTGGGACCTGTCGTTTCGCGTGGTGGAGTGGAATCCTGCGGCCGAGCGCATCTTCGGCTACAGCCGGCAGGAGGCGCTGGGGCGGCACGCCGCCAGCCTGATCGCCGCCGAACGCAGCTGCGACACCATCGCCACGCTTTGGAAGCGGCTGCTCATCGACAAGCACAGCGCCCAGGTGACGATAGACAACCGCACCAAGGGCGAGCGCAACATCGTCTGCGAGTGGTACTACACGCCGCTGGTGGATGCGCAAGGCAGCGTGTTGTCCGTGATGACGCTGGCGCAGGACGTGACCGCCAACCGCCAGGCGCAGGAACGGCTCAACTACCTCGCCTATCACGACGACCTCACCGGCCTGCCCAATCGCTCGCTGTATAACGACCGCCTGTCGCAGGCGATGATCGAGGCGCGCCGGCAGGGGCGCTATGTCGGCGTGATGCTGCTCGACATCGATCATTTCAAGATGGTCAACGACACCGTGGGCCATGAGGCCGGGGACGAGCTGTTGCGCGACATCGGCAAGCGCCTGTCGGTGTGCGTGCGCGAGAGCGATACGGTGGCGCGCTTCGGCGGCGACGAATTCGGGCTGGTGCTGGCCGACATGGCCGATCCGCGCGACGCGATATTCGTGGCGCAGAAGATGCTCGGCAGCTTTGCTCCGCCGTTTTTCGCCGGCGGACGCGAATTGTTCGTCGGCCCCAGCATCGGCATCACCATTTATCCCGTCGACAGCGACGACCTGGACGGGCTGGTCAAAAACGCGGATGCGGCGATGTATCACGCCAAGGCGCAAGGGCGGAACAACATCCAGTTCTATTCCGCCGAACTGATGGCGCGTGCGCAGTCGCGCCTTGACATGGAATCCAGTCTGCGGCGGGCGCTGGAGCGGCGCGAATTTCTGCTGCATTACCAGCCCAAGTTCAGTCTGGAAACCGGCGCAATGACCGGCGTGGAGGCGCTGATACGCTGGCAGCATCCCGAACTCGGGATGGTGTTGCCGCAGGACTTCATCGGCATTGCCGAGGAAAGCGGACTGATTCTGCCGATCGGCGAATGGGTGTTGCGCGCGGCCTGCCAGCAGGTGAAGCGCTGGCACGATGAAGGGTTGGTGCAGGTCAAGCTGGCGGTGAATCTGTCGGCCAAGCAGTTCCGTCACATCCGGCTGAAGGAGACGCTGGCCGGCGTCCTTGCAGAAACCGGATTCGATCCGCGATACCTCGAGTTCGAGATTACCGAGAGCGTGCTGATGGAAAGCAGCGTCGCGGTGAGCGAAGTGCTGGCCAACCTCAAGTCGATGGGCATCTCGATCTCGGTGGACGACTTCGGTACCGGCTATTCCTCGCTTTCGTATCTCAAGCGTTTTCCCATCGACGCGCTGAAGATCGACCGCTCCTTCGTTCGCGACGTCCCTGCGGATCAAGACGATGCAGCGATCGTGCGCGCGATCATCGCCATGTCGCACAGCCTGCGCATGAAGGTCATCGCCGAGGGTGTGGAGACCGAAGAACAGCAACAGTTCCTGCGCGCCGAAGGCTGCGACGAAATCCAGGGTTTCTTCTCGGGTCGCCCGGTGCCGCCCGAGGAACTCCTGCAAAGGCTGCGTTCCCGGCCAACTCCAGCCTGATCTGCGGCAGCGCCCGCTTCGTCGCAGGCCGGGCTTCCATTAAACTACGCAGCCTGCGTGACACGGGTCGACGCGTCGGTGCGGTCGTGCCGGCCGCGCGGATTCAGACGCCGGTCATCGCGTTGGGGGGTAGGGGCAATGAAATACAACAAGCTGGGATCGAGCGATCTCGAAGTTTCGGAGATCTGCCTGCGCACCATGACCTGGGGCGAGCAGAACAGCGAAAAAGAAGCGCATCAGCAGCTCGATTACGCCGTTTCCCGGGGCATCAATTTCATCGACGCGGCGGAAATGTACCCGGTGCCTCCCAAGGCGGAGACGCAAGGCCGTACCGAGTCCTACCTGGGCACCTGGCTCAGGAAGCAGCAGCGTGACAAATTGATCGTTGCCACCAAGATCACCGCCCCGGGTCGGGGATTCAACTGGGTGCGCGGCGGGCCGAAGGCGGTGGACAGGAAAAGCATTCAGGGGGCGCTGAACGCCAGCCTCAAGCGCCTGCAGACCGACTATGTGGACCTGTACCAGATCCACTGGCCGGATCGCTATCTGCCGCTGTTCGGCAACATTTTCTACGACCCGAAGCAGGAACGCCCGACAGTACCGATCGAAGAACAGCTCGAGGCCTTTGCCGGGTTCATCAAGGCCGGCAAGATCCGTTACCTCGGATTGTCCAACGAGTCGCCTTGGGGTGCGCTCGAATTCATCGGCCTGGCGCGGCAAAAGGGGCTGCCGATGGTGGCCTCGATCCAGAACGCCTACAACCTGCTCAATCGCGCTTACGAAACCGGGCTGTCGGAAATGACGCGGCGCGAGGGCGTGCCGCTGCTGGCGTACAGCCCGCTCGCCTTTGGCCACCTGTCCGGCAAGTATCTCAATTGCGCGAAGCCGGAAGGGGCGCGCCTGACCAAGTACCCGCCGTTCGGCCAGCGTTACGACAAGCCCAACGTGATGCCGGCGGTTGCCGCCTATGCCGAACTGGCCAAACGCGCCGGCCTGTCGGCGGCGGCCCTGGCGGTCGCGTTCGTACGCAGCCGCTGGTTCTGTGCCAGCACCATCATCGGCGCGACCACCCCGGCGCAACTCCGGGAAGACATCGATACCGAAAACTTGAGCCTCGGCGACGCCGTCCTTGCGGATATCGACGCGGTTCACCTGCGCTATCCCAACCCGGCCGTGTGACCGCGCCGGGCGCGGATCCGGGAGCAATCCGGGGTGCGCGGAAAGCGCGTTTCAATGCCGTCGTATGTTTGACATCCCTTCGTTTATTATCGATAATCCGCCGTTTCGTTCGGAGGGGTTCCCGAGCGGTCAAAGGGATCAGACTGTAAATCTGACGGCTCTGCCTTCGAAGGTTCGAATCCTTCCCCCTCCACCAAGCATTGAGAGACGGGGCCGGTTCGGATCGGCGGCAGGATCGTCAAAGCTTCTTCTGAGGCACCAACGGCAAGCAGTTTCGGTGTGTTGAGCCCGGATTCAGGCGGGTGTAGCTCAATGGTAGAGCAGAAGCCTTCCAAGCTTACGACGAGGGTTCGATTCCCTTCACCCGCTCCAGAAAGAGATTAGGCAAGGCAGTTGCGGCGACTTGGTTAAAGCGGGGCGCAGCCAAACGGCAACAGCGTTCCGATCCGCCCATGTAGCTCAGTGGTAGAGCACTCCCTTGGTAAGGGAGAGGTCACCAGTTCAATCCTGGTCATGGGCTCCAGTGATTTTTTAATTTTAGCAATCCACAGCGCTAAGGAAAAATATCATGGCGAAGGGCAAATACGAGCGGAAGAAACCGCATGTCAATGTAGGGACGAT
>JBGQGT010000181.1:0-5399 GCA_041497595.1 Gammaproteobacteria bacterium | reverse complement strand
TATTGGACCACCAGGGCAACATTGAGGATGTTGGTGTCACCCGTCAGGAGCTCGACGCCTTTGAGCGACTCCGAGTCTTTGTCGCGCAAGTCGAAGCCGACTCCGATCTTCATGACACTGGTCGTCTTGAGAACGTCGACCCGATCCACCGGCCAAGGCATCCGGTAATGCATTCCCGGACCCACGCGCGCCTCAATGGCTCCGAACCGGCGCACCACCGCGTGCTCGTCGGCATTCACCACGTAGAATCCGGAGGCGAAGTAGGCCACAGGCAGGACGAACCCGAGCACGCCGATCCAGTAACGCCGCTTAGGCATCGCCGAAGTGTTCCCCGGCGACCCGGCCTCGTTGCGCATGGCCTCCCGGCCACGATCGCTCATTGCGACCTCCGCTCCGACTCGCGGGATCGACGCGCGAGCGGCATGGATTCCGCCTCCGTCCCGGCCTGCGCGGGATCATGCGGCTTCGCAGTCGCGTACTGATGCGAAGGGCTGACTGCTCCCTGGCGCGGAAGTGGCCCGAGTACGCGCAGCACTTCCGAATCGGCTGGAAGAAACAGCGTCGTGTTCTCGTCCATGAATTTCTCGTACGCCTGCAGGGTGCGCAGGAACTTGTAGAACGCGGGATTCCTGCTGAACGACACGGAGTAGATGCGCGTGGCTTCCGCGTCGCCCTCGGCCTTGACACGTTGCGCCTGGGAATAGGCCTCCGCCTCGATGTGGGTTTTTTCCCGGTCGGCTTGTGCGATGATCTTTCTGCCTTGCAGCTCTCCGGCGGTGCGGTACTCCTTGGCCATCTTGCCTCGCTCCGCTTTCATGCGTTCGAAAACAGGAATGCGGTTCTGCTCGGGAAGGCTCAGCCTTAGCAGCTCCACGTCAATCACATCGATACCGTAGGCGGTCCGCGCGTAGGCCGCGACCCGCTCCCGGATCTCTCCGACAATGTCACGGAAGCGTTGGGTATTCCCGTCCGGTGCGATCAGCGATGCCGCCGGATGAGTGCCGAGCACGGACCCGACTTCGCCGAGCATGACGTCGGCGAGCCGCGGATCGGCCGCAGGTCGCGTAGCCAGCGCCGCCAGGTAGCGCTCCGGATCGGCGACGCGCCAGGTCACCAGGCTTTCGACGACGATATTCTTTTTGTCCACGGTGAGATATTCGGCCTGTCCGGGCCGCGAAAAGGTCAGGCGCCTGTCCAGACTCACGACAGCGTCGAACGGGGCCTTGATGTGAAGTCCGGGCTCGCGCACCACTCGTACCACCTTGCCGAACCTGGTCACCAGGCCGAATTCAGTGACATCGACGGCAAAGAAGCAGGCGACCAGCGCCCACGCCAGTAGCGCAATCGCGACCAGCGTCACGGCCATGCGCGGCCGCGAGGCAGCATGTGCGGAAGTCATCGGGCTGGTCGCGTGTTCCATTTACTTGCTCCGGCTCATGCCAGGCGGCTGCAGCAGCCACATGTCCAGGTCCTTGACGTCGCCTGCGCCCGGTATGACGAATTTCTGCAGGCCCGGCAGGGTTTCTTCGATGCTCTCGACCTGCAGACGGAACCTGGTGAGCCCGGGTGCGCGCTGGTATGCGCGGAGCTTCAGGCCGAAACCCGCCGCATCTCCCTGCGCGTGCAATATTTGCTGGTCCTTCAAAGCCAGCGCCTGCTCGATCATTGCAGCCGCCTCCGCCTTCGCCTGGTTCACGGTCTCGACCGCGAAGATGTTGGCCCGGTTGATGGTACGCAGCTTGTCTTCCTGCGAACTGGCGACGTCGCGGAATGCGTCGTGGACCTCGCCAGGCGGATGTACATACAGAAGTTGGAAAGACAGGATTTCGACGCCGCTTCGGGTGTCGTCCAGGACGTGTTGCATCGTTTCCTCGACTTGCCGCTCCACTCCGCTTCGTTCAGAGGTGTAGATCGCATCGATTCCGCTACGCGCGACGACGCTTCGCAGCGCCGCCAGGCTCGCACCGCGCACCAGCATGTCGGACTCGGCAACGTTGAACGTGTAGGCGACGGCGTCCTTGATCCGGAACTGAACGGCCCAGCGCAAGTCGATCAGGTTTGCGTCGCCGGTCAGAAGATAGGGCTCCTCCGGGTCCGCCTCCTTCTGGAACAACGACCCCGTTGCGGTGGTAATGTCCGGCGTCGGAGTCCAGCCTGCGGCCGTGCGCGGGCGACCGATGGGTTGCGCCGCCATTTGGGTCTTCTTGCCCGTAAAGCCGAATTCAATGCGCTGCACCCGATCCTTCTGGATGACCCGCTGCGCCTCGAACGGCCACGGCAGCCGGTAATGCAGCCCCGGTTCGAGATCAGATTCAATGATCCTGCCGAATCGCATTTGCACGCCGACTTCGCCCGGCTGAACCGTAAACAGACCGCTGCCGACATACAGGACGGCAGCGACTACGGCTGCCGCGCGCGTGAGCCCGGCGGTGGTCAGCCGCAATCCGGACAGAGCAGCAAAGCGGTCCCTCAGCCAGATCCACTCCGCGGGCACTGGGGTGCGCCGCATGCTCAGCACGAGCAGAACGATCAGCAGCAACGCGGCTCCGACCTTGACGGATTCGGGAAGAAAGGCGGTGGTGGTACCGAAAGTTGCGCGCGGATCGATTCCCCAGGCGCGGTATATCCAGTTGAGCGCAAAGCCTGCCAGCAGGGCGACGACGGCAATCGACCCGAGATAGATCGCCATGACCCGGGCACCGAGAAACTTCAGCAGCAACACCATGCTGCCGATGTTGGTGGCGGGTCCCGCCAGCAGAAACACCAGTGCCGCCCCGGGATTCAGGCCTTTCATCACCAGCGCGGCGGCCAACGGGGTGGCTTCGGAGGCGCAAACGTAGATCGGAATGCCGATGAGCAGCATCACCAGCATGGAAGCCAGCTCGTTGTCGAGGTAACGCTCGAAGAAAGCGGCCGGCAACGCGGCCGCCACGACAGCGGAGAGAACTATTCCAAGCACGATCCAGTAACCGGTGTCGTCCAGCAACTGACGAAACGCGTATTGATGAACTCGCCTCACGGCGTGCCAGACCCCCGCCCCGCCTTCGGCGATGAGGCCCTGCCCTGTCTGCGGTCCCGAGGGGGGATCGCCAGCGTGATGGTGCTCGTGGTGATCGCCGGAGTTCAGTTCAGTGAAATGCGCTGCCTGCGATTGCGTCTCGCCCGAGGAGGGTGGCACCCGGGTCTCGTGATGCTTCGGAGTCTTCGGAGTGCCGAACAGATTGGTGCAAAAACCGGCGGTGATTGCGGTGAACACCGCCGCAACTGGGCGGGCCACAGTGGTGATCGGATCCATCAGCGCGTAGGTGAGACCGATAGAGTCGGCCCCGGTTTCCGGTGTGGCGATCAGGAATGCCACGGTCGCGCCCGGGTTCGCACCCTGCCGGCGCAGACCCAAAGCGGCCGGCACGACGCCGCACGAACACAAGGGCAACGGCGCGCCGATGGTCGACGCCCATAGCACCGACTTCAGCTTGCCGGCCCTGAACAGCCTGGCCAGAGTTTTTTCGGGAACGACCACGGCAAGCACCCCGGCGATGACAAAGCCGAAGAGCAGGAAAACAGAAGCCTGCTTGAAGATGTTCCAGGTCTGCCACAGCACCTGCAAAAGGAATTCAGTCATCAAGAGTTCTCAGCGAATTGCCGGCCGGTGACCGCACACAGTCGCGGTCACCGGCCGGAAACATCCTTACGCTGATGCTTGCCTCACTTCGGCAGATACTTCTTGTCCAGGATGCACGCCACGGAAAACTGCGGATCCACTACGTTGGCAATCTTGAGTTGCGCGGTCTGACCCAGCAACTGCAGCGCTTCGAACTTGTCGTAGCCGTAGTCCTCTACCATCCAGTTGATGAGGTCGGAGCAAGCAAGACGTAAAGCATCCATCAGAGGCCGCGTGCTGCCGATCGACATGACAACCTTGTCGTTTATCAATCGTGGCCAGCTGATGCGCTTGCCTTTGATCAGATTCACGGTGAAACGCACGTTGAACGACGTCTCGATGGCAGCACCGTCGATCTCGCCGTCGCCCTGTGCCGCGTGGCCGTCGCCGAGCATGAACAGCGCGCCTCTCTCGTTTACCGGGAAGTACATGGTGACGCCTTCAACCACTTCGTTGAAGTCCATGTTGGCGCCGTGCGGACCGGGTACCAGCGAACTGATGCATTCCTTGCCGCCAGGCGCGGTTCCAATCGTGCCAAAGAAGGGCCGCAATGGAACCTCGACGCGCCCGATCTTGCTGTTGGGAAGGTCGAGGATGCCGACGCGACGATTCCTGTCGATGCGCCAGATGAACAGGTGGTCCGGCACCGGCGCAGTGATCATCATGGTTTTGTACTCAGGCGCCAGGGCGCCGAAGTAGGGAATCGATCCGCCCCAGCCCCAGTCCCTGTTGAAATCGATCTTGTCGAGGTGAACGACCAGCGTATCTCCAGGCTCCGCGCCCTCGATGTAGAACGGTCCGGTCTGAGGGTTGACCTTGCTTAGATCGAGCTTCGGAAAGAGCGTCTTGTCACCCGTTACGTACACGTCGTTGGACGCGTCCCGGGTGCTCGTAACCACGCTGTCGCCAGGCTTGATCCGCAGTACCGGTGGATGCGAATGACAATAGGTGAACTGAACGTTATCTCCGGGATCGTACTTGATCTCGGCTGCGGCGGCCGGTCCACACAAAGCAACAATGGATGCGGCGGCAAGCAACCACGAACTCGATAATGCCAACCTGCTGTGGTTTGAAAACATGACAACCTCCCGATTATGGTTAGTGTTTCTGAGTCAATCAGTGACAACACCGTGATTGCGTTGTGTCATTTCATCGTCCCCTCCCTTCTGCGTTTGGCACTGGTTTTCCTGTTCGCGCCGCCGCGATCGTAGTGGCTGCTGTCCTGAAGAAGGCCAAACAGCTCCGAGTCCGCCGGCAGCATCAGGGTCGTTCCCTTCGGTATGAGGCTGCGCGAAGCCTGCATGGTGCGCACGAATTCATAGAATTCCGGCCCTTTGGAGAGCGACTCCGCGTAGATTCGCGCCGCCTTGCCTTCGCCCTCCCCGCGGTGCTGCTGGGCAAGCTTCAGCGCTTCGGAAAGAATGCGGCTTTTCTCCTGGTCCGCCGCCGCCCGGATCTTGAGCCCTTCCTCTTCTCCTTCCGAACGGAATTTCATGCTGAGACGTCCGCGTTCGGATTTCATGCGGGAATAAAGAGGAGGCCTGTTCTGTTTCGGGAAGTCGAAACTTCTCAGCAGAATGTCGATCACTTCGAGTCCGTAGTCTCTCAGCGCGATCTCACGGCACTTGCCGCTCACTTCGGCAAGTATCGCTTCCGCCCGAAAGGCTTTGGGCTCGATAGAAACAAAGGCGACGAGAGGACTTCGTCCGATCGCCGCGCCAAGTTCCGCAAACAGGAT
>JBGQGT010000180.1:0-5412 GCA_041497595.1 Gammaproteobacteria bacterium | reverse complement strand
TCGATTCGAATTCCAGGCGCTGGATCGAATGCGTGTTCAATTGCTCGGAGTAGAACTGGAATGTGCCCCGTCCCTCCTCCTTTGCCCGGTACATCGCGATGTCCGCATTCTTCTGCAGCGTAAGCACATCGCGGCCGTCGGAGGGATAGGTACTGATGCCGATGCTCGCCCCCGGGCGATACTGCCGACCCGCCAGGACCAGCGGCTTGGCCAGCGCGTCGGTGATCTTGCGGGCGACGGCGCCGGCCTGGTCCTCCGCCGTCAACCCTTCGATGAGCACCGCGAATTCATCTCCCCCGAAACGGGCAACGACGTCCACTTGCCGCACGCAGCCGGAGAGCCGCTCCGCGACCGCGCGCAGCACCTCGTCGCCGGTCTCGTGCCCGAGGCTGTCGTTGATGTTCTTGAAGCGATCCAGATCGAGGAACAGGACCGACAGGAATTTGCCGCTGCGTCCGGCGCGCTGGATCGCCTGCGCCAAGGACTGCTTGAACAGGCTGCGATTGGGCAGGCCGGTCAGCTCGTCGTGGTCCGCAAGGAAACGGGTGCGCTCTTCCGACTCCTTGCGGGCGGTAATGTCCTGCAGGACCCCGAGCATCTTGAGCGCGGACCCGGCGTCATCCCGATTGACGAATCCCCGCGCGTGGACATGCGCAACCGTCTGGTCGTGCCGCATCAGGCGGAATTCGTCGTTCCAGAGGTTCTGGCTGGAATTGATGACCGCGAGCAGCCGCTGCTGCACCCGCAGGCGGTCGTCCGCGTGGATGTGCCCGAACCACGATTCCATGTTCGGCTGGTGTTCGTCGCTGCGATACCCGAACAGGCGCTGATAGCTGTCGTTTCTCCACACCTGGTCGGTGGCGAGGTCCCACTCCAGCAATGCGTCGTTGGTCGCCTTGGACACCAACCCGAAGCGCTCAACATCCTTCCACAGCACTTCCTCGATTTTCCTGCGGCTGCTGACGTCCCTTGCGATCAGAACCCGGGCCTGCCGCCTGGCAAATTGCACCCGGAAAGTGACGAGTTCGACTTCGATGGGTGTGCCGTCCTTCTTCCTGTGGCGCCATACCCCCAGATCGTTCGCACTGGCGCCAAGATTCACAAGCGTGGTCGACAGCCGCTCCATCTGCTCCGCCGGGCTCAGATCCGTGAACCTGATCTTGAGGAATTCCTCGCGCGAGTAGCCATAGCCGTTCACCGCGGCCTCGTTCACTTCGAGGCAACCCCACCTGCGCGTCTCGCACACGAATGTCGGGATCGGGTTGTGGTCGAACAGGAGGTGGTACTGTGCGTCGGATAGTCCCGCTTCCCCGGCAATCGCCCCTTCGGCGGCGGGATCGTGTTTCGCCGCGCGAGGGCGGTGCCTGAGGTAGAAGAACCGTGCCCCAAGCCACGCGATCGTTGCGGCGGCCACGCCGGCGATAATCACCGCCGCAACGCCGTCTGCGGTCGCGGGCAGCAGCCCCTGCGTAATGGTTTTCAGAAATCCCCAGACGGATTCCAGATACGGTTTGATCGTCTGCACAAACTCCACTCGACGCGCCCTCGAATTGGAACCGGATCGAAAGTCTAATTTACACCGATTCAGCCGGCGATTTCCGGTATTCGACGGACCGGTTTATGCCGATAGCGTGCCGCGCTTCCTGGCTCGTAGCGCCTCGAATTCCATCCTCGCCGCGCCTCGATACTTCCTCTTTCCTGGTTCCTTTTGCCTCTCGCCGCTCGCCTCTTGCCTCCATCATCCCTGCTCTCAGATCCATCCCAGTCCGCCGACGATCGCTCCGACCGCGATCATCGCCAGCAGGTGCAGACGGGTGCGCCAGACCAGAACCGCAGCCGCGACGGTGAGCAGGACGTGCCGCCACCCCGGCGTTTCGGCGCTGAGGATCCAGCCGGTGGCGAACATCAGCGCGATCACGATCGGCGCCATGCCGGCCTTGAACGCCCGCACCGCGCGCCAGTCGCGCCGCGCATGACTCCAGCGCGCGGCCGCCAGCGCCAGCGTCGTCGATGGCAGCATGATTCCGGCGAGCGTGGCTGCCGCACCCACCAAGCCGGCGGCCTGGTAACCCATCACCGCGACAAACAACACGTTGGGCCCCGGCGACGCCTGTGCGATCGCGATCGACGCGTTGAACTGCGTATCGCTCAGCAGCCCCATCTCGCCGACCAGCACCCGATGCATGTCCGGGGCGACGGTGATCGCGCCGCCGATCGCCAGCAGCGACAACAGGAGAAAGTGGCCGAACAACGACAGCAAATCGACCGAAGGCGGCATAGCGCCGATCACCCGCCTTCCGCTGCGGCCGCAGCGTCGGCACCCAACCGCTTCCACGCAAGCAGGCACGCGAACGCGCCGAGCCCGAGCAGCACCCACACCAACGGCCAGCGCAGGATCGCCACAACCAAGAACGCCGACGCCAGCAGCACCGCGCAAGCGAAAATACCCATCGGATTGGCGCGAAACGCGCTCATGAGCTTCAGCGCCGTTCCCACGATCAGCCCGGCCGCCACCGCACCCATGCCCTTGAGCGCGCCCGCCACGACGGGATTCGACGCGTACTGCGAGTACGCCGCCGTGATTGCCAGCACGATTACCAGCGGCACCGCCATCATCCCCGTCAACGCCGCGAACGCGCCGCGCCAGCCGAAGAAGCGGTCGCCGACCATCAGCGCGACGTTGCAGATATTGGGCCCGGGCAGCACCTGCCCGAACGCGAGGATTTCCACGAATTGCTCCTTGGTGAGCCAGCGCTTCTGTTCGCACAGCACCCGCTGCGCCACCGCCAGAACGCCGCCGAAGCCCTGCAATGCGAGCAGCGTGAAGGCGACGAACAACTCCTTCTCCGAAGACGGTCGTGCAAGTGAATGGGTTTCGTCGGTCATGCGGCAACGCGTTACGGCTTCCAGATCTTCGCCGCCCGCGCCTTGCGGATCGCGATATCACGCGTCGCAAGAGACAATGCATGTGTCCGGGCAGTGGCAACGATCAGGCGGTCCGCCGGATCGCCTTGAAACGATTTGGGAAGGTTGTCCAAGGCGAGGATGACCTCGACATCAATGGGCAGTACGGTAAGCATGCGATCGTCCGTGGCGCGCCTGAGCCACTCCGGAAAGGGCAAGGGCAGTTCGAGTCGACCCTTTTTGTACAGCACCTGCGCTTCCCAGAGGCTGATCGCAGAAATGAACAATTCGCGCCGCGTCGCGCCGGTGTCGAGAGCACCGCGTTCCGCCGCGGAAAGCGGCGAACGGGGCGTCAACCACCACACCCAGATATGGGTGTCCAGCAATACGCTCAACGCAAGGCCTCAAAGTCCTCGTCGCGCAGCACGGATTCGCCGGGCTCGGCGCGCAGGCGGCCGCCCATCGCGCGGAGCTGCTCCCACGGCTTCGCCGCCTCTTTCAAACCGGCCACGGGGGGCGATTGCAGGCGTGCCACCGCCTTGCCGCGACGCGTGATGGTGACCGGCTTCCCGGTTTCCTCGACACGGCGGATGATCTCCAGGCAGTGTTGCTTGAACTCCGTGACCGAAATGTCCATATTGCCATTGTAAATGGCCATTTTGGCTTTCTCAAGCCGGGCAGCGTGCGGCTCCGCACTCGTTCCAAAGCCTGCAGCCCGGGTTTTCGCAGCACGCAGCAGCGGCCTGTTGCGGTCCGTCCGGTGCTGGGGTTTACTTCTCGATCTCTTCCCTCAGCCGTTCCACCATCGTCCTGAGTTCCGCCACTTCATCGCGCAAGCGCGCCATTTCGGCCTCGAACCCGGCGCCGGTTGCGGTGGCCGCGCCAGCGTGCATTGCGGGGAGATCGGCCGCGGCGCCCGCTGGCCCGCCGAGCAGGTGCGCCCGGCGATGTTCGCGCGCGCCCGGCTGTTTGGGCAACTTCACCACCAGCGCGCCGGTGGGGCGGCCCGCCATCTCCTCCAGGTAGGCTTCCACACTCGACAGATCCGCAAAGCGGTACATGCGCTCGCAGGCGATCCGCAATTCCCCCGGCGTCTGAGGTCCGCGCAACATGAGCGTCGCCAGCAACGCCGTGGTGCCCGGATCGGTATCCAGCACTTGCGGAAAATTGTGGGAATAGCGCACCACCCGCCGCGATGCGCCCCAACTGCTGGTCACCAGTTTCCGTTCCTTGAGCGCGTCGAGCGCGCTCTGCGCCTCGTCCTCGCCGACGCTCATCACCGGGTCGCGGCTCGACTTCTGGTTGCAGCCGGCGACCAGCGCATTAACCGAAAGCGGGTAGTAATCAGGCGTGGTGAACTGCTTTTCCACCAGCACGCCGAGCACGCGTATTTCGAGCGGAGACAGCAACGGCAAAGCGGCAGCGGTCATGACCAAGTGTTGTCGGTGGTAACGCGCCGAATCTACACGGAGTGCCCGATCGGCGCCAGAGAGGGCGCAACGCACTTCCGGGTATATCATTCGGGCAACAATAACCGGGAGGAATCATGAGGAATTTCATCGCCATCCTGATGTTCGCTTGCCTGACTGGAACGGTCGCAGGCGCGGATAAGTCCCCGCCGCCATGGGCGTTCGCCGTCAATCCTCCCGGTACCCAGCCGCCGCCGGACGACGGCACGTTGAGGCGCGTTCCCGGCAGCAGCGTGGCCTTCACGCTGACTCAGATTCGCGATCTCTTCAACGTGCCGGATTGGCATCCCGACGACCACCCGCCGATGCCCGAAGTCGTAAGGCACGGCGCGAAACCGGGGGTGTTCGCGTGCGCATACTGCCATCTGCCGAACGGGCTGGGCCGTCCTGAGAACTCCAGTCTCGCGGGCCTGCCTGCCGAATACATCGTGCAGCAGGTGGCCGATTTCAGGAGCGGGGCGAGGAAGAGCTCGGAGCCGGCGAGCCTGCCCGTCAATCTGATGATCGCGGTCGCGAAGGCCGTTAGCGACGCCGACCTGAAGGCCGCTGCGGAATACTTTTCCGCCCTGCGACCGAAGCCGTGGATCAGGGTCATCGAAACCAACACCGTGCCGAAAACGCATGTCGCGGGATGGATGCTGGTTGCCTCGGAGGCCGGCGTGACCGAGCCGATCGGCCAACGCATCATCGAGATGCCGGAGGACTTGGAACGGACCGAACTGCGCGACGCCGCTTCCGGTTTCGTCGCCTACGTTCCTGCCGGCAGAATCAGGAAGGGTGAGGCATTGGTCACCACCGGCGGAGCAGGCAAGACCACTCCATGCGCAATCTGCCATGGCGCGGACCTGAGGGGCCTCGGCCCGGTGCCGGCGCTCGCGGGCCGCTCTCCAAGTTATGTCGTGCGCCAGCTCTACGACATGCGGCACGGCGTTCGCAACGGGCCCTGGTCGGAGCTGATGAAGGCGGTGGTGGCTCAGTTGAGCGAGGAAGACATGGTGTCGATCGCCGCCTACACGGCCTCCCGCGCGCCCTGACGCAG
>JBGQGT010000179.1:0-5420 GCA_041497595.1 Gammaproteobacteria bacterium | reverse complement strand
TCGGGATAGCGCGCGTGCAGCTCGATCATGACCGCATCGCGCGCGGTCTTGGCGAGGATGGAGGCGGCGGAAATGGCGGCGATCGTGTCGTCGCCGCGCACCACTGCCCTGACCGGGAAGCGCAACTGGGGGCAGTGCAGTCCGTCCACCAGTACCTGGTGCGGCTCGACGGCGAGCTGTTCCACCGCGCGCTGCATCGCCAGCAGGGTGGCTCTCAGGATGTTGCGCGTGTCGATCTCTTCCACCGAGGCACTGGCGATTGCCCAGGCTGCGGCGCGGCTGCGAATCTGCACCGCCAGTTCTTCGCGGCGTGCAGGCGACAGCTTTTTCGAATCGGCGAGACCGCTGATCGCATCATCGTCGCGCAACACCACGCAAGCGGCGAATACCGGCCCGGCCAGCGGGCCGCGACCCGCCTCATCCACCCCGCAGATGAGCAGGCCGGGCATCGCCGCCGCTGTCACGCGCGCGCCCCTTCCCGGGCGGCGCTGTCTCCGACGCGGTCCCGCGGCTTGATGGCACCCAGCAGTGGCAGGATTGCGTCGACTGCGCGCGCCGCACTTCCCTGCTTGAGCATGCGGTGAATCTCCAGGAACCGGTGCTCCAGCCGCCTGCGCACTTCTTTGTCGTGCAACTGATTTGCCAGCGCCTGCGCCAGATTTTCCGGGGTGGCGTCTTCCTGGAGTATCTCCGGAACCACGAACTCGCCGGCCAGGATGTTCGGCAGTCCGACATAACGCAGGCGTCCTCGCCTGCGCATGAGCCACGCGGACAGCGGCGGCATCTTGTAGGTAATCACCATGGGGCGCTTGAGCAACGCCGCTTCCAGCGTGGCGGTGCCTGAAGCCACCAGCACCGCATCGGCCGCGATCATCGCCATGTGCGCGTGCCCGAACAGTATGGTGACAGGCAGCTGATCGGCCCCCTGATGGTACAGCGCTTCCTCGAAAATCATGCGGGTCTCGCGGCTCGCCAGCGGCACCAGAAAGTGCACATCCGGCACCTGCTCCGCGACCAGCTTCGCGGTGGCCGCGAACAACTCTCCCATTTGCCGCACTTCGCTCTGGCGGCTGCCGGGAAGCAACGCCACCACGGTCTGTTTCGGCGACAACCGCATCTGTTCGCGCGCCGCGTCCTTATCGGGGTATTCCGGCAGTTCATCGGCGAGCGGATGGCCGACATAGGCTACCGGCACGCCGGCCTTTTCGTAGATCGCCGGCTCGAACGGGAACAGCGCCAGCATCTTGGACACCGCGCGCTTGATCTTGTGGATGCGCTCGCCGCGCCACGCCCAGATCGACGGACTGGCGTAATGCACCGTGGTGATTCCGCGGGAACGCAGGGCAAGCTCGAGATCGAGATTGAAATCGGGCGCATCGATGCCGATGAACAGGTCGGGCGGATCGGCGAGCAGCCTGCGCCTGAGATCGCGGCGAATCCGCAGCAGCTTGGGCAGGCTTCTGAACACCTCGACATAGCCGCGCACCGCCAGCAATTCCATCGGGTACCAGGCGTCCAGCCCCGCCGTCTGCATCTTCGGTCCGCCTATGCCAAAAGCCTCGATCCGCGGCACGCGCTCCGAGAGCGCCTGCAGCAGATGAGCGCCGAGCAGGTCGCCGGAAGCCTCCCCCGCCACGAAGGCAACGCGGATGGTCCGGCCGGATGGTTCGCTCATTGGCAGGCCGGCATTTAGTGTCCTGTTCCGCTAATTCGCGGCAGAAAACCCGGCGAGAATCGGCGCCATGCGGTGTTACGAGTCCTCGCCGTGCGTGTCGGAGCGTGGAAGAGGGGCCCCTCCGGGGATCTGACCGCGGAGACACGCGTAAGGCCGGTGGTCGACACGCTATTGGCCGGTTGCACGGTCGCATCCCCGCAAGCGGGGCGGCTGTCGAGGCGGAGCAGGGGCCCCAACTTCAAGTTGGGGATGCGACCTGAGATCAGACGCAAAGGGATCGCCCGCCGCCCTCGATCGCCTCCGAGGTCAGATCCCCGAACAGAAAACGTTCGGGGCCCCTCTTCCGCTCTACGGCGATCCCTGCTCCACGTTCCACCGGCCCCCGCCACTGTCGAGGACTCGCGCCTTGCCTGACGTCGATTTCGCGGGTTTTCCGATCGCTGATGGGTTGCTGTCAAATAGATTGTGGGCCTGGCTCCCAAGGTTCGAGAGTTATCCCACGAATTAGCGGAACAGGACACTAGCGGACGATGCTGCGTTTCGTGGCGTCCAGGAAATCCACGAGGATGCCCAGTTCCCTGCACGCCGCGGCCTGTTCATGCAACGCCAGTTTTGCCTCGTCCAGCGTCAGGCCGGATTTGTACAGGGTCTTGTAGGCGCGGCGGATGTTGTTGACGACTTCGGCGCTGAATCCGCGCCGGCGCAGGCCTTCGGAATTGATTCCGTGCGGCTCGGCAGTGTTGCCCATCGCGGTCACATACGGCGGCACATCGGCGAGCACCACCGAGCCGGCGCCGGCCATCGCGTACGCCCCGATACGGCAGAACTGGTGCACGCCCGTCATGCCGCCGACTATCGCGTAGTCGGCGACGTGGACGTGGCCCGCGAGTTGTGCGCAGTTGGCGAGGATCGTGTGGCTGCCGACCATGCAGTCGTGTGCCAGGTGTACGTACGCCATGACCCAGTTGTCATCGCCGAGCCGGGTCACCCCGGCGTCCTGCACGGTACCGGTGTGGAAAGCGCAGAACTCGCGGATGGTGTTGCCGTTGCCGATCTCGAGCATGGTGGGCTCGCCGGCGTACTTCTTGTCCTGCGGAATCTCGCCCAGCACGACATGGTGGAAAATGCGGTTATTGGTGCCGATGCGGGTATATCCCGCGATCACCGCGTGCGCGCCGATGCTGGTGCCCGCGCCGATCTCGACGTGCGCGCCGATGATGGAAAATGGTCCGACGTGGACATCCGGCGCGAGTTTCGCGTCCTTGTGGACGATCGCGGTCGGATGGATCATTGCCCGTCGTTCGCCCGAAGGTCGCGCACCGTGCACAGCAGTTGCGCTTCGGATACCAGCGTGTCCTCCACCAGCGCCTGCGCCGAAAATTTCCAGATGCCACGCAGATTGCGCAGGATCTGCGCCTTCAGGATCAGCCGGTCGCCCGGCAACACCGGTTTCTTGAAACGCGCCTCATCGATGCCGACGAAGTAGTACACGCTGTCGCTGTCGCTCTTGAGATTGAAGGTCTTGAACGCCAGGATCGCGGCGGCCTGCGCCATCGCCTCGACGATGAGCACCCCGGGCATCACCGGATGATGGGGAAAGTGGCCGATGAAGAACGGCTCGTTGATGGTCACGTTCTTCAATGCCACGATGTCCTTGCCTGCCTCGACCGACAGCACGCGGTCGATCAGGAGCATCGGGTAGCGATGCGGGAGATGAGCCATGATTTGCTGGATTTCCATCGTGTTCACGGTCATTTCCTCTCCATTTTCTTGATTTCGTTTTCCAGCTTGCGGATTCTATCCATCATTTCGTGCAAATGGCGAATCAGCGATGCGTTCCTGAGCCATTCGTCATGCGGCGACATCGGGAAAACCGCGGTATAAGTGCCCGGCCTGGTGATCGACTTGGCCACCAGCGTCCCGCCGGAGATGACCACGTGGTCGGCGATCGTCAGATGGCCGGATATCATCGCGTTGCCGCCGAGCTGGCAGTAACTGCCGATGCTGGTGCTGCCGGCAATGCCGACGCAGCCGGCAATGGCGGTGTGCGCGCCGATGCGGCAGTTGTGTCCGATCTGTATCTGGTTGTCCAGCTTCACGCCCTCCTCGATCACGGTGTCGTCCAGCGCACCGCGGTCAATTGCGGTATTGGCGCCGACCTCGACATCGTCGCCGATGACCACGCGGCCGATCTGGGGGATCTTCAGCCAACGTCCTTCGTCCATCGCCATGCCGAATCCATCCGCGCCGATCACCGCCCCCGAATGCATGATGACCCGGTCGCCGATCACGCATTCGTGGTACACGGTGGCGTTGGCATGCAGGCGCGTGCGCCTGCCGATGCGCACGCCCCGCCCGACGAAGCAGTTGGCGCCGATCACGGCGCCGTCACCGATCTCCGCCCCCTCTTCGATCACGGCGCCGGCGCCGACCGACGCGGAGGCGGCCACGCGCGCGCCGGCATGCACCGCGGCCTGCGGATGGATCCCGGGTTCGGGCGTGGCCTCCGGATTGACCAGCGCCGCCACGCGCGCGTAATAGGCGTAGGGATTCTTGCAGACGATGCGCGGCAGGTCCGTGGCGTCGCGAGATTCCTCGCCCAGGATCACGGCACGGGCGCGCGTGGAAGCGAGAAGTTTCTGGTACTTGCGATTGGCAAGAAAGGACAGCTCTTCCGGCCCCGCCGTCTCCAGCGGCGCCACCTGGCGGATGCGCGTGGCAGCATCGCCGGCCACGGTGCCGCCAAAGCGTTCGGCCAGCTCCGCCAGGCTGAAAGACTTGCGGGCGTCCCCTGTCATGCGAGCGTCGTCGATTTGGGCGCTGCCGGACGCGCGGATTCAGGCATGGTTCCCGGGGATGAGCCGTCGCACACCGTAGCGTGCTACTTGTCTGCGAGCGCCTTGATGACCTTGTCGGTGATATCGAGCCGCGGACTCATGTAAACCGCTTCCTGCAGGATCAGGTCGAATTTTTCCGCTTCCGCGATCTGCTGTATCACCTTCTGGGCGCGCTCCAGCACGGCGGCCATCTCCTCGTTCCTGCGCAAATTCAGATCTTCGCGGAACTCGCGCTGCATGCGCTGCAACTCCCGGGTCATGCGCGCCAGTTCCTGCTCCTTGTCGCGACGGTCGGAATCGCTCATGGTCATCGCTTCCTTCTCCAGGGCCGATTGCAGATCGCGCGTCTGCTTGGCCAGCTTCTGGATCTCCTGGTCGCGGGGCGCGAATTCCTTTTCAATTTTCTTCAGCGCCCTGACCGCCGGCGCCGCCTCCCGGAATACCCGATCGGTCTTGATGAAGCCGATTTTCAGCTCACCGGCGGCGGGCACGTTCGAGCTCGCCAAGAGCGCCACGGCGGCAATCGCAAGCGAGATCTTGTTCAACTTCCGTTCTCCTCTGGTCTGTATGGAGCAAGCGCCGCCTTCAGGCGGCCCGATTCAAAATGTCGTGCCCAACGTGAACTGTATGCGTTGCAGGCGGTCCTCCCGCTCCGGGTTCAGCGCCTTGCCGAAACTCAGTTTCAGCGGACCGACCGGCGAGAACCAGTTGAACGCCAGGCCGGTCGAGTAGCGCATCTCGCCGAAGTCGTATGTCTCCCCGACAACACCCGCGTCCACGAAAACACTCAGCCGCACCGAGCGGTCCTTGGCGAGGCCCGGAAACGGAAACAGGAACTCGAGATTGGCCAGCAGCAGATGGCTGCCGCCCAAAGAATCCCCGTTCGAGTCCTTCGGGCCGATCGATGC
>JBGQGT010000178.1:0-5431 GCA_041497595.1 Gammaproteobacteria bacterium | reverse complement strand
TCTCCCGTCCCCGGACTTCCACGCGTTTACCATCGAATCGACCAGTGCCGGGATTTCCCCGTTGTCTATGGATTCCAGCGTTACCTGCAGCAGATTTTCCTGCAGGCGGTCCGACATGCCGTTCATCAAGGCTAACTGACCTCCGAACGATTCGAGTTCCACCACAGGCTTGCCGTCCTGCCTGGCCCGTCCGGCGAAATGCATGTCTACGCCGAGAAACGGGTCGAATCCCGCCTTGGCGTACTCGATCGAAGCAAGCGTGAACGCGACCAGAAACGGCTTCATCGGTTGGGCCTGTTCCAGCGGAATCCCGTAGCGTTCCAGCGTCCTGGAAAGTCTGGCCAGCAGCGGTCCCGGAAGGTTTTTCTGCAGAGTTTCCGGCGGCTGGTAAAGGGAGCCCGAGATCGCCGCCATGACCGCCTGCTGGTCGGTAGGGTCGGCTTCGAGCGCGACGATCTTCGACGCCCGATAGGCCTTTTCGACCACCGGCCCCATCGGGTACATGTCGCTGCGCCCGAGGTGAATCGATCCCAGCAAATACACGGCGTTGCCCGCAGAGCGTACTTCCCAGATCAGCGGCGTGGCGCCTGTTTTCTGCGCCAGGACATTCCCGGCTGCCAGGGCTGCGACAAGCAGCAACAGGCGGGAGAGATGCCGGGCGATGGAGCGACGCATAAGACCTCGCTGCGGGAATTCGGTCGACGCGCTGACCGGCGTCCGGTGCATTGCGCCGGTCCGGCTTGCAGCGAACCATATCAAAAACCCCGCCCTCCCACAAACGCGGTACTCGGGCCGCAATGGCTGCAGTGGTTGCGGAGGCGCTCCCGTATAATCGCAGCAACCTGTTGATTACGGAGTATCCATGGACGAGCAGTTGCGCAAGAGTGCGCTCGATTACCACCGCTTACCCACCCCCGGCAAGATTTCCGTCGTTCCCACCAAAGGCCTGATCAACCAGCGTGACCTCGCGCTTGCCTATTCGCCCGGCGTCGCCGCAGCCTGCGAAGAGATCGTCAACGATCCCGGCACCGCGCGCAACTACACCGCACGCGGCAATCTGATCGGCGTGATCACCAACGGCACGGCGGTGCTCGGACTGGGCGCGATCGGACCGCTCGCGGCCAAGCCGGTGATGGAAGGCAAGGGTGTGCTGTTCAAGAAGTTCGGCGGCATCGACGTTTTCGACATCGAAATCAATGAGCGCGATCCGGACAAGCTGGTGGACATCATCGCCAGCCTCGAGCCCACATTTGGCGGCCTCAATCTCGAGGACATCAAGGCGCCCGAGTGCTTCTACATCGAGAAGCAGCTGCGCAGCCGGCTGAAGATTCCGGTATTCCACGACGATCAGCACGGCACCGCCATCATCGTCGGCGCTGCGGTGCTGAACGGCCTCAAGGTGGTCGGCAAGGACATCGGCAAAGTGAAGCTGGTGTGCTCGGGTGCCGGAGCGGCGGCGCTGGCCTGCCTGGACCTGCTGGTGAGCCTCGGGCTGCCGATGAAAAACATCTGGGTTTCCGACATCAAGGGCGTGGTGTACACCGGCCGCAAGGAGGAGATGGACGACAACAAGGTCCGCTACGCCAAAGATACCAAGGCGCGCATGCTTGCCGACATCATTCCAGATGCAGACATCTTTCTCGGCCTGTCTGCCGCCAAGGTACTGAAGCCGGAGATGGTGAAAAAAATGGCGCAGAAGCCGTTGATCCTCGCGCTTGCCAATCCCGTGCCCGAGATCCTGCCGGACGAGGCGAAGGCGGTGCGGCCGGATGCCGTAATTGCAACCGGGCGTTCGGATTATCCGAACCAGGTGAACAACGTGTTGTGCTTTCCGTTCATCTTCCGTGGCGCGCTGGACGTGGGCGCGACCACCATCAACGAGGAGATGAAGCTCGCGGCGGTGCGCGCGATCGCCGAACTGGCGCAGGCGGAACAATCCGACATCGTGGCGATTGCCTACGGCGAGCAGAACCTTTCGTTCGGCCCCGAATACCTGATCCCGAGGCCTTTCGATCCGCGGCTGATCGTCAAGATCGCGCCGGCGGTGGCGAAGGCGGCGATGGAAAGCGGCGTCGCCACCCGTCCGATCGCGGATTTCGCCGCCTACCGCCAGCAACTGTCCCAATTCGTCTACCACTCCGGCCTCATCATGAGACCGGTTTTCGCCGCCGCGAAGAAGAACCCCAGCCGCGTGGTGTTCTGCGAGGGCGAGGACGAACGCGTGCTGCGCGCCGTTCAAGTGGTGGTGGACGAGGGCGTGGCCAAGCCGATCCTGATCGCCCGCCCGGAGGTGCTGAATCCGAGAATCGAGAAGTTCGGCCTGCGCATCCGGCCCGGCCGCGACTTCGAGATGGTGAACCCGAACTCCGACCCGCGTTTTCGCGACTACTGGCAGGAGTACTACGCCCTGGTGCAGCGCAAAGGCGTATCGGTGGAATACGCCAAGCGTGAAGTTACGCGCCGCACCACGCTGATCGGCTCGCTCATGGTGCGCCGGGGCGACGCTGATGCGATGCTGTGCGGGACCATCGCCGAGCATTCGCTGCACCTGGGTTACGTCGCCAATGTGATCGGGTTGCGCAAGGGCGTGAACCAGTTCGCCGCGATGAACATGCTGATCCTGCCGAAACACACGCTGTTCATCTGCGATACCTACGTGAACCCGGACCCGACCGCGGTGCAGCTCGCCGAGATCACCATGCTTGCCGCCGACGAAGTGCAGCGTTTCGGCATCGTCCCCAGGATCGCGCTGCTGTCGCATTCCAATTTTGGCAGTTCGTGCAATCCGTCGGCGCAGAAGATGAGCGCGGTGCGGGAGATTCTCGAACAAAAGGCCCCGCATCTGGAGGTCGAAGGCGAAATGCACGGCGACGCGGCGCTTAACGAGGACATCCGCATGAGGATCTTCCCGAACTCGCGGCTAAAGGGCGAGGCAAACCTGCTGATCATGCCGACGCTGGACGCCGCGAATATTTCTTTCAATCTGCTCAAGATTACCGCCGGCGAAGGCATTACCGTCGGACCGATGCTGCTGGGCGCGGCCAAACCGGTGCACATCCTCACGCCCACCGCCTCCGTGCGGCGGCTGGTGAACATGGCGGCGCTGGCTTCGGTCGATGCTGCGTTTCAAAGGCAGATCTGAAACCCTTACACTTCCCTCACCCCGACCTCTCTCCCGGAGGGAGAGGGACAACTGAAACCCTCGCCCTCCGGGAGAGGGCGCCGCGCAGCGGCGGGTGACGGCAGCAGTCGCACAAGTGCTGTCAGGCTGTTATGTAAAACTCAATAATCACGAGAATGTCGTCGGCACCGACCGTAGTTGATCTCCAGTTCAGTTCGCTTTCCTTCGTGTACCCCTCAAGGGGGTATTGAAAAGAATCCTTCGTGTCAATCAGACTTTTTCTGTATCAGGATTGAATGTTGCATGACCGAACCCAGGACCCGGCCGGTATTGTTCGAAGAGCGTCGAGCGGACAACGGCGCACGCGCGGGCGTCGCCCGCCTGAACGTCGAGAAGGCGCTGAATTCCCTGTCGCTGGAAATGATCGACCTGCTCTTCGAGCGCCTTTCGGCGTGGGCGACCGATCCCGGCATCGCGTTCGTGGTCCTGGAGGCGGCCGGCGAGAAGGCGTTTTGCGCCGGCGCCGACCTTCACAACCTTTACAGGACCATGGTGGATCATCATGCGTCGGCGCAGCGCGACGACATTCGCGGCAACTCGTACGCACTGGCGTTCTTCTCCCGGGAGTACCGGCTCGATTACCTGATTCACGCTTATCCGAAGCCGATGCTGTGCTGGGGGCACGGGGTCGTGATGGGGGGCGGCCTGGGGCTGATGGCGGGTGCCAGCCATCGAGTGGTGACCGAGCACTCGCGCGTAGCCATGCCGGAAATCACCATCGGCCTGTATCCCGATGTCGGTGGTACTTGGCTGCTCAACCGCGCACCGGGACGCAGCGGCCTTTTCCTCGCGCTCACCGGTGCCCGGTTGAACGCTGCCGATGCGCTGTTCGCGCGGTTTGCGGACTACCAGATCGCACACGCCGACAAGGCCCGGGTCATGGAAAGCCTGATGCGGCAACCGTGGACCGCGGACGCTGCGGACGGTCATCGCCTGCTCACCGACGTCCTGCGCAGCGTCGCGGTCGCGCGTCCGGCGCCCGGCCCGCTGCGCGAGCATCTCGACCTGATCGACGAGTCGTGCGGATACGCAACGCTGCCGGAAATCGCCGCCGCCATCACCGGCATGAAAACGCAGGACGCTTGGCTGGCAAAGACCGCCGCGACGCTCGCTGCGGGGTCGCCCGGTTCGGCGGCGTTGTCGCATGCCCTGCAGCGGCGCATGCTGCATGCCTCGCTGGCTGAAGTTTTCCGCGTCGAGCTGGTGGCGTCACTGACCTGCGCCGCCCGCCCAGATCTTGCCGAGGGCATCCGCGCGCTGCTGATCGACAAGGACAGGCGCCCGCGCTGGCGGCCGGCGACTCTGGCGGAAGTGACGCCGGAATGGCTCGAAGGTTTCTTCGCCAGTCCCTGGCAGGCGCACGAGCATCCGCTTGCCGACCTCGGTGCCTGAAAGCAACGCCGTCCTGACGGACGGCCATGAACGCATGTAACACGAAGGTATACAAAGGAAAGGAAAGAAAGGATCACGAAGGAGAACAAGAACGTGGGTATGAACCACCAAGATGCCGAGAATTCATTTCAATACCCCCTTGAGGGGTACGCCGCGAGACCTTCCATGAGTCAGAGCTATTGGTCTACCGGATTCTCGTTGATCCTGTTTGCCTCATTGGGTTTTTCCTTCGTGTTAAATGCGTCTAGCTTTCTAGTACTCAGGAGCAAAAATGGCAACGATGGACAAACGGCTTGCGGTGGTGACCGGCGGCAACAAGGGAATCGGCTACGAAATCTGCCGTCAGCTTGCGCGCAAGGGTTTGCGGGTGGTGCTGACCAGCCGCGACGCAGAGAAAGGACGGGAGGCTCGGAAGAAACTGGAGAAGGAAGGATTCGACGTCTTGCACCACCAGCTCGAAGTCACCGATCAGGCCGGCGTTGCTGCGATCGCCAGGTACATCGAGAGTGAGTACGGCCGGGTGGACGTGCTGGTGAACAATGCCGGCATTCTGATCGACAGCCGTTCGACCAGCGTGCTCAGGGAAAAGGAGGAAACCTTCCGTATCACGCTGGATACCAATTTTTACGGCGCGCTGCGCATGTGCCAGGCGCTGGTGCCGCTGATGCAGAAGAACCACTATGGCCGGGTGGTGAACCTGTCCAGCGGCCTCGGCCAGCTCGACGACATGGGCGACGGCACTCCGGCATACCGGGTATCGAAAACAGCGCTCAATGCGCTTACCCGCATGGTCGCAAGCGCGGTAGAGGGGGACAATATCCTTGTGAACTGCATGTGTCCGGGGTGGGTGCGCACCGA
>JBGQGT010000177.1:0-5470 GCA_041497595.1 Gammaproteobacteria bacterium | reverse complement strand
GACATCGTGGGCGCCGCACAGGCACATCATGCGGACATCGTCGCGTTGTCTTCCAGTTCCGCCTATTCGGAGGCCAAGGCGGCTGACGGTCTCAGGGAATTGCGCGCCATGCTGCCCGCCGCGGTGTTGCTGTGGGCCGGCGGGGCGGCAGCGGCCCGCATTCGCAAGCCCATGGCGGGCGTGCAACTGATAACGAGCCTGGGGCAGATGATCGATCTGGTGAAGCAATGGCGCGCCGGGCACGGAAGCTACGGACCGCCGGCCGGGCGCCTTCATCGCGCGCGCAACCGGCTCGCCCGATCGGGGTATACTCGCGCCGCCTGACGGGACCTCTCACTGGCCAGGAGCCGCGGCCGCGATCGATGGGCAAGCAAAGCGGCGAGGCTCCGGCATGTTTGCAGCGGATGGCGTACATCCAAGTCAAAAAGCCGGCCGTAAATCCCCTTGTCACATTAAACTGTTAAGAATCGCGAGCCACTATGAAACCCTCGACGATGCTATATCCGGAACTCTTCAAGGCGTTCGAAAGCGTGCGTTGGGACATGGCCAAGGACGTGCCGTGGAACAGCTTCGAAAGCGACAAGCTCTCGGAGGAGCAGGCGCTCACCATCAAGATGAACGCCATCACCGAGTGGGCGGCGCTGCCCGCGACGGAAATGTTCCTGCGCGACAACCGCCACGACAGCGACTTCTCCGCCTTCATATCGGTGTGGTTCTACGAGGAGCAGAAGCACTCGCTGGTGCTCATCGAATATCTGCACCGCTTCCGGCCCCATCTGGTGCCGACCGAGGAGGAGTTGCACGCCGTGCGCTTCGACTTCGACCCGGCGCCGCCACTGGAAACCCTGATGCTGCACTTCTGCGGCGAAATCCGCCTGAATCATTGGTATCGATGCGCTGCGCAGTGGCATTCCGAACCGGTGATCCGCAGGATCTACGACATCATCTCCCAAGACGAGGCGCGCCACGGCGGCGCGTATCTGCGCTACATGAAGAAGGCCATCGCGGTCTTCGGCGATGCCGCCAGGATTGCGTTCGCCAAGGTCGGTTTGCTGATGGCGTCAAGTCAGCGCAGCGGCAAACCGCTGCATCCGACCAACCTGCACGTCAGCAAGACCCTGTTCCCGAACGACACGGTGCAAAGCAAACTGCCCGACCCGGATTGGCTGGAGCACTGGCTCGACTCGCAGATCAGCTTCGGCCGCGACTGGGAAGCGAAGGTGGTAAAAATGATCCTGCACAACCTGTCGAGCCTGTTCAACGAGCCGATTCGCACCGTGCAGGAATTGTCCCGCTACCGCAAGCAACTGGTCAGGGCCGCGGCCTGACGGCCGGGGCGAGCACGACTCCTTCACCCGCCTGTATCATGGCGTCACCTGGAACTGGCGCCATGACCCACCACCCCACCTTCGAAAAAAAAATATGCCCGCCCGGCGAACTGCCGGCGCGGGTGAGCGCGCTGTCGCGCCCACTGGTGTTCACCAACGGCGTGTTCGACGTGCTGCACCGCGGGCACGCCACTTACCTTGCCGAATCGCGGGCGCTCGGCTCCAGCCTGCTCGTGGCGCTCAATTCGGACGCATCGGTGAGGCGGCTGGGCAAGGGACCGGACCGGCCCATCAATACGCTGGAAGACCGCCTGGTGGTGGTGGCCGCGCTGGAAAGCGTGAGCCTCGCCACATGGTTCGAGGAGGACACCCCGCTCGAGCTCATACTCGGTTGCCGTCCCGATGTCCTGGTCAAGGGCGGCGACTGGCCGGTTGATAAAATTGTGGGCGGCAAGGAAGTGGCGGGCTGGGGCGGCAAGGTCGTTTCCATTCCGTTCCGGTTCGAACGTTCCACGACATCGCTGATCTCCCGCATCCGCAAACCCTGACTCATCATCTTTTCCGAAGGAAGCTTCCATGCCTGCCAGACCGCGTTTCGTGCGTGACACGTGGGGACTGATCAAGCCTTACTGGTCCTCCGAGGAGCGCTACTCCGCCTGGTTATTGCTCGCCGCGGTAATCGGCCTGACACTTGCCATGGTCTACATAAACGTCCAGTTCAACTCCTGGTACAACGACTTCTACAACGCGCTGCAGGAGAAAAACAAGGAGGAGTTCTTCCGGTTGATGATCAAGTTCGCGATCCTCGCGGCCATCTACATCACGATGGCGGTTTACGCCTTCTACCTGAACCAGATGCTGCAGATCCGCTGGCGCCGCTGGATGACCGACGTTTACCTCAAGCGCTGGCTCGCCGAACGCACCTACTACCGCATGCAGCTCACCGGCAGCCCCGCGGACAACCCCGACCAGCGGATTGCCGAGGATTTCAAGTTGTTCGTGGACGAGACCCTCAGCCTTTCGCTCGGCTTCCTCAACGCCGTGGTCACGCTGGGTTCTTTCGTTGGCATCCTGTGGGTGCTGTCCGGGCCGTTCGCGATCCCCTACAACGGCGGCGACGTCGTCATCCCGGGTTACATGGTATGGGCGGCGCTGGTCTACGCGATCGTCGGCACCTGGATGACCCACAAGATCGGCAAGCCGCTGATCGGGCTCAATTTCAACCAGCAGCGCTTCGAGGCCGACTTCCGCTTCGGGCTGGTGCGCTTTCGGGAAAATACCGAAGGCGTGGCGTTGTACGGCGGGGAACAGGACGAACTGCGCAATTTCCGCTCGCGTTTCGGCAACGTGGTCGACAACTGGTGGCGGATCATGAAGCGCCAGAAGATCCTCAACTCTTTCACCATCGGCTACAACCAGCTGGCGGTAATCTTCCCGTTCGTCGTCGCCGGTAACCGCTATTTCGCCGGCACCATCCAGCTCGGCGGGCTGATGCAGATTTCGAACGCCTTCGGACAGGTGCAGGGTTCGCTGTCGTGGTTCATCGGCGCCTATAACAGCTTCGCCGCCTGGAAAGCCACCGCAGACCGTCTGCTCGGCTTCCACTATGCGATCCAGAAGGCTCGCGAAGACATGCAGCAGCAGTCCGGGGTGCGACAGGCGCAGGATGGCAGCGAGGAACTTGTCATCGACAACGTTGCGCTCAGCCTGCCCAACGGCCAGCCGTTGATTTCAGCTTCAAACGCGACCATCAAGTCGGGCGAAAGCCTGCTGATCTCCGGGCCGTCCGGGGCCGGCAAGAGCACGCTGTTCCGGGCCATCGCCGGAATCTGGCCGTTCGGAGACGGGCGAATGCGCATGCCGGCGGGTTTCCGCGTGCTGTTCCTGCCGCAGCGGCCATATTTGCCGCTCGGCACGATTCGCGACGTTGTAAGCTACCCCGCGTCCCCCACCGAGTTCTCCGACGAGCAGATCAAAGAGGTGCTGAATGCGGTCGGGTTGCCGCAACTTGTGGACCGGATCAATGATCACCAGCACTGGTCACTGCAACTCTCGCCCGGCGAACAACAGCGCATAGCCTTTGCGCGCGCGCTGCTGCAGAAGCCGGCGTGGTTGTTCCTCGACGAGGCGACTTCGGCGCTGGACGAGGCTGCGGAGGAAAAACTCTACCGGCTGCTGAAGGAAAGGCTGGCCGGCGCCACCATCATCAGCATCGGCCACCGGCCGACGCTGATCGCATTCCACTCGCGACGGCTGGAACTGAGGGAAGACGGCTTCGGCACCCGCGCGCTGGTCCCGATCTAGAACCGCGAAAATCTTGAACCACGAAAAACCAATTCAAGCGCGTTGACGCAAAGGGTTCATTTCAATACCCCCTTGAGGGGTACGCAAAGGAGAAAGAAAGTTACGCAAAGGAATGCCTGACTGATCGCGTAAGAGGAATTCGCGATCGTATAGGGTTCCCGTTGGTATTGAAGTTCTTTGACTTTTCTCTGCGTCCTCTGCGGTTCAGGAATTGGATTTCAAGGGCATTCGACGGCGCGCAATTCGGAACCCGGGAATTCGTTTTTCAGTTCCGCCAGTTTCGCCGATTCCCCTTCGGTCGGGTCGCTGATCAGGAATGCAGTCTGGGTCACACGCTGTTCGCGTTCGCCGAGCGTCGCCGAACGCACGCCCATTTGCCGCAGCTGCGCAAGGTACCTGGACGCGCCTTCCTCGCTGCGGAACACGCCCAGCGAAATCGCATACCGCCAACGGCCCGGGTCCAGAACCGGAAAGTATTCGTTGACCCCCAGTTCCCTGAGCTCGGTGACCTTGCGCTCCATCGCTGCCTGCGATCGCATCGGCGCAATGAAAACCCAGTAGCCGGCGGTCACGCTGACTTCGACTCGGCGCGTGCGCGCTCGGAGCGCGAGACGATCCAGGGCGCCCTGCGCGCGCGCCAGTTCGCCAGTTCCAAATCCGCCCCATTCGATGCAGGCTGCGCGCGCCGATGCCGTCACCGGCGCAGGCGCAGGTGCCGGCCGCGGCGGCACGATGCGCACCTTGTCCGCATTCATCTGCAGCGCGATGAGCTGCGCATCCGGATTCGGCGCCTTGTCTCTGAGGTAAACGAAAACGCCGAACCCGATGTTGACGGCAAGCAGCAGCAGAAAGACCCACCTCATCGCCGCTCCTGTGCGATCCGCACCAGGCCTTCGAGCACCAGCTTGTCCGCGATCCTGACCGGCCTGCCGAGCCGTTGCGCCACCACCTCCCCCGCGCCGCCTCCGATCAAGAGAGCCGGTTCGCCGTGCCCGTCCGCCACCATTGCTGCGCGCACCCGTTCCACCGCGCCGCACAGCGCCTGTATCGCTCCGCTGGTGATGGCGTCGCGCGTGCTGCGCGGGAACGACGCAAAGCTGCCGCGTTCGGAGGACAGGCCCGCGGTGTTCGAAGCCAACGCTTCGTGCATCAGATCGAAGCCCGGAACGATGATGCCGCCGAGGAACTCACCGTGCGCGCTAAGAGCGTCCACCGTCATCGCGGTGCCTGCGTTGACCACCAGACAGGAAACGGAAACGAGCTGGCGCGCGCCAATCAGCGCCGCCCAGCGGTCCGCGCCAAGTTGCGACGGATCGTCGTAGCGGCTGACAACACCGCACTGGGCGCCGGTTGCGGCGACCCAGCGGGGTTCGGCCTTCCAGCGGGCAAATAGTTTCTGCAGACCGGCGCGCACCGCCTCGCCGGCCACGTTGGCCACGACGATCGCGTCCACAGCGGGCAGAGGCGCCCAGGTCCGCTCGAGCAGGCCGAGGTCGGCCAGCGACACCCGGCCTTCATGGACGAAGGCGCCACGGTCATGGAGCGCCCATTTGATTCGGCTGTTGCCGGCATCGACAGCAAGGATCACGGTTCGTGGGACTTTCGGTTTTGGATAGGGACCTCGCGCTCACGCGGCAGGCCGTAGACTCAGCTCCCCGCCGTAGAATTTGCGCGTACCGGAGCGGGTCTTGATCATGAGCGCGCCGTCCTCGGCGACCCCTTCGACCTTGCCTTCGAGTTCGGACTTGTCCGGCATGCGCAGACGTACCATTCTATCTTGGTACGCGTGCATCTGGTCCCACTCCTGGCGAAACGGCGCAAGACCCTCGCCGGAAAAT
>JBGQGT010000176.1:0-5525 GCA_041497595.1 Gammaproteobacteria bacterium | reverse complement strand
GACCTTTGGCTCCCACGTAACCTAAAGGTTAGTGTCCGCCGCAACAAGCCGCTCCGCCGCGTGTTGTCCCCGCAAGCGGGGGAAGGAGCTTATGAGGGGATGAGCGGCTTAAGGTAGTGCCATTGGGGACAGAGAGCGAAGTCGCTGCTAGGCTGCAGCGACAAGTTCGCGCAGCACATAAGGAAGAATTCCGCCGTGTCTGAAGTAGTCCACTTCGATCGGGGTGTCGATGCGCAGCAGCACCTTCACTTCGGCGCGGGAGCCGTCGGTGCGCTTGACCACCAGCTTGAGGTCCTGCTGCGGCCTGATTGCGCCATCGACGCCGAGGATGTCGAACTCCTCGTCGCCCTTGATTCCGAGCAACTCGACCGAATCGGCGCCCTTGAACTGCAGCGGCAGCACGCCCATGCCGACCAGGTTGGACCGGTGGATGCGCTCGAAGCTCTTGGTGATGACCGCCTTCACGCCCAGCAATTGCGTGCCCTTGGCCGCCCAGTCGCGCGAGGAACCGGTGCCATACTCCTCGCCGGCGAACACCACTGTGGGCATTCCCTGGCCAATGTATTTCATCGCCGCGTCGTAAATGGACATCTGTTCGCCCGAAGGTTGGTACAGGGTGACGCCGCCTTCGACCCTCGAACCATCCGGCCGGGGAGGCAGCATCAGGTTCTTGATGCGCACGTTGGCAAACGTGCCCCGCATCATGACCTCGTGGTTGCCGCGGCGCGCGCCGTAGGAATTGAAGTCGGCCTTCGCGACCCCGTTGGCGATCAGGTATTTTCCGGCGGGGGAGTTTTCCGCGATTGAACCGGCCGGGCTGATGTGATCCGTCGTGACCGAGTCGCCGAATATGCCCAGCACGCGGGCGCCGAGGACGTTGCCGGTCCGGCCCGGCCGCATGCTGAAGCCGTGAAAGAAAGGCGGCTCCGCGATGTACGTTGACTTGGGCCAGTTGTACACCTGCCCCGAGGCCGAGGGCACGCCCTGCCAAAGCGGATTGTCCTTTCCGGGGTTCGAATACAGCCGGCGGAAGGTCTTCGCATCCATCGCGTACTTCATGCAGTCGTAAATTTCCTGGCTGCTGGGCCAGATATCGCCGATCCATACGTCCTCACCATTGCGGCCTTTGCCAAGCGGTTCGCTCATCAGGTCCTTGAGCACCGTGCCGGCAATCGCATACGCGACCACCAGCGGCGGCGAGGCGAGGAAGTTGGCGCGCAGGTTGGGATGGATGCGCGCTTCGAAATTGCGGTTGCCGGAAAGCACCGCGGCGCCGATCAGGTCGTTTTTGACAATTGCTTCCTCGATGGGCTCGGCCAGCGGACCCGAATTGCCTATGCACGTCGTGCAGCCGTAGCCGGCAAGGTAGAAGCCGAGCTTTTCAAGGTAGGGCAGCAGGCCCGCCTTGTTGAGGTACTCGGTGACCACACGCGATCCCGGAGCGAGCGAGGTCTTGATGTGCTTCTTCACGGTGAGGCCGCGTTCGGTCGCTTTCTTTGCCAGCAGGCCCGCTGCCAGAAGCACACTGGGATTGGAGGTATTGGTGCATGACGTGATCGCGGCGATGATGACGTCGCCCGAGCCGATGTCGATGCCGTCGCGGGTCTTGAAGCGCCGTCCCAGGTCTTCGCTTTTCTTGGCGAAGCCGTTTTCCGCCACCGGCTTGGAGAACAGTTCGGCGAACTTCGACTTCACGGCTCCAATCTCGATGCGATCCTGCGGGCGCTTGGGTCCGGCCAGCGAAGGTGTAACGGTGGACAGGTCCAGCTCCAGTACCTGGCTGTAGTCGATCTGGCCCCTCCTGGGGATGCCGTACAGGCCTTGCGCCTTGAAGTAGGATTTGAACGCTTCGATTTCCTCGGGTGTGCGGCCGGTGCCCTTGAAGTACTCGATGGTGGCGTCGTCCACCGGAAAGAAACCCATGGTGGCGCCGTACTCGGGTGCCATGTTGGCGACGGTGGCGCGGTCGGGCAGCGACAGGTTCTCCACGCCCTCGCCGAAGAACTCGACAAACTTGCCCACCACCTTGGCCCTGCGCAGCATTTCGGTGATGGTCAGAACCAGGTCGGTGGCGGTGACGCCGCCGCGCAGCGCGCCCTTGAGATTCACGCCGACCACGTCGGGCGTGAGGAAATAGACCGGCTGGCCGAGCATGCCCGCCTCGGCCTCGATGCCGCCGACGCCCCAGCCGACCACGCCGATGCCGTTGATCATGGTGGTGTGGCTGTCGGTCCCGACCAGGGTGTCGGGATAATAAATGCCGTCTTTCGCGTGCACGCCGCGCGCCAGGTACTCGAGATTCACCTGGTGCACGATGCCAACGCCCGGGGGCACGACTTTGAACGTGTCGAACGCCTGCATGCCCCATTTCATGAACTGGTAGCGCTCCTTGTTCCTCTGGAATTCCAGTTTCATGTTGAGGTCCAGCGCTTCCTTGCTGCCGTAGTGGTCCACTTGCACCGAGTGGTCCACCACCAGGTCCACCGGCACCAGCGGTTCGATCATCTTCGGATTCCTGCCCATCTTGCCGGCCACGCCGCGCATCGCGGCCAGGTCCGCCAGCAGCGGCACGCCGGTGAAATCCTGGAGCACGATGCGCGCCACCACGAATGGAATCTCGCCGGTGCGCGGCGCGTTCGGTTGCCAGCCGGCCAGCTGCCTGACGTGTTCTTCGGCCACTTTCTTGCCGTCCACGTTGCGCAGCACCGCCTCGAGCACGATGCGGATGGAAACCGGCAGGCGTGAAATCTTGCCGATACCGGCCTTCTCCAGCGCAGGCAGCGAATAGAACTTCGCCTTCTTGCCGGGAGTGGGAGAGAACTCCTGCAGGGTATTGAACAAGTTGTGGCTCATGGCGTCTCCAGAGTGAAAACCGGTCAGTTGGGGCACGGGGCCAGCCTTAGGCCGTTGATGATGTCCAGGATCGGCGACCTCGGTGCCGAACCTTCTTTCTTCTGGTCCTGTGTATCGGAGTAGGTGTCCGCGGTGGCGACGATGCGGCCGCTGATCTCGATCATTTGGTCCTTCCAGCGGCACGTCCCGGAATACTGCGCGCGGCCCGCCTGCCACTCGATCTTCCAGTTGCTGCATTGCTTCTTCTCGTCGCGCGAGAGGAAGCCGTTGACCGGCGACATCGAGTCGGCGATGTCCGCTGCGGTGATGCAGAAGCGGCCGATCAGATTCGCGGCCATGCCGCCCGAGCGCGTGAATTCCCAGGTGCCGGGTTGCATCGGATTGGAGTCCGCCTGCGCCGGGGCGAAGAACACGACTCCAATAAAGAGAGCGAACGCGGGTCGCATGAAAGTAATCAGATGACCATCATATCCACGAATTCGTTGACCGGCGTGGCGGCGAGCTTCTTGGGATCCAGGCAGAGCTCCAGCACCGCCTTCTGCTGCTTCGGCGGGAAGCGGCGCGCCAGGTTGGTCTTGAATTTCTCGACCAGGACCGGCGTGCCTTCCTTGCGGCGGCGCTTGTGGCCGATCGGGTATTCGACCACCACTTCCTTGAGGCGGCTTGCGTCCTTGAACTCGACGGTGATGCCGTTGGCGATCGAGCGCTTGTTCGGGTCGTGGTAATCCCGGGTGAACCGCTTGTCCTCGACGCAGACCATCTTGTCGCGCAGTTTGTCGATGCGCGGATCGGCGGCCACATTGTCTTCGTAGTCGGCGGCGGTCAGGCGCCCGAAGATCATCGGAACCGCCACCATGTACTGGATGCAATGGTCGCGATCGGCCGGGTTGTTCAAGGGGCCCTTCTTGTCGATGATGCGGATCGCCGCTTCGTGCGTGCGGATGGTGATCCTCTTGACGTCGTCGAGACCATCCTTCAACTGCGGATACAGCTGCATGGCACATTCGACCGCTGTCTGCGAATGGAATTCCGCCGGGAAGGAGATCTTGAACAGCACGTTTTCCATCACATACGAACCGTAGGGGCGCTGGAATTTGAATTCCTTGCCCTTGAACAGCACGTCGTAGAAACCCCAGGTCTTTGCCGTCAGGACCGACGGATAGCCCATCTCGCCGGTTCTGGCGATCAGCGCCAGCCTGACCGCGCGGCTGGTGGCATCCCCCGCCGCCCAGCTCTTGCGCGAACCGGTGTTGGGGGCATGGCGATAGGTGCGCAGGCTTTGACCGTCCACCCACGCCAGCGAGACCGCGTTGATGATCGCTTCCCTGGACAGGCCGAGCATGCCCGCCACCACCGCGGTGGAGGCCACTTTGACCAGCACCACGTGGTCGAGGCCGACCTTGTTGAAGCTGTTTTCCAGCGCCAGGCAGCCCTGGATTTCGTGCGCTTTGATCATCGCCGTCAGCACGTCCTGCACCGTGAGCGGCTTCTTGCCGACGGCGACTGCGTTACGCGACAGCCAATCGGCGGTCGCAAGAATGCCGCCCAGGTTGTCCGATGGGTGCCCCCATTCCGCGGCCAGCCAGGTGTCGTTGAAGTCCAGCCAGCGGATCATCGCGCCGATGTTGAACGCGGCTTGCACCGGATCGAGCTGGAACCGGGTTCCGGGCACCTTGGCGCCGTTGGGCACCATGGTGCCGTGGACGACCGGCCCCAGCAGCTTGGTGCAGGCGGGATACTCGAGCGCCTCGAAGCCGCAGCCCAGCGTATCCATCAGGCAGTAGCGTGCGGTTTCGTACGCCTCCCCGCTCCTGATCCTGTACTTGGTCACGTAGTCGGCGATGTCGACCAGGACCTTGTCGGGTTTGGGGCGAACGTTGGAGATGGGTGCGGACATGAGAGGTAAAGGCGTGAAGGGTGAATGAATGAAGGGTGAATGAGTGAAGAACGCAATACGTTCCCGCCTCTTGCCTTCTAGCCTAGTTTCTCTTTCCGATCGGCACCCACTTCAGATTCTCGGGGCCGGTGTAGTTAGCGCTCGGACGGATGATCTTGCCGTCGATGCGCTGCTCGATCACGTGGGCGGTCCAGCCGGAAGTGCGGCTGACGACGAAGATCGGCGTGAACATCGCGGTCGGCACCCCCATCATGTGATAGCTGGTGGCGCTGTACCAGTCCAGATTCGGGAACATCTTCTTCTCGCGCCACATGACCTGTTCCACGCGCTCCGAGATGTCGAAGAGCTTCATGTCGCCGGCGTCCCTGGACAGCCGCCGCGCGACTTCCTTGATCACCTGGTTGCGCGGGTCGCCGGTGGTGTACACCGGATGGCCGAAGCCGATGATGATCTGCTTCTCGGCAACGCGTCTGACGATGTCCGCTTCAGCATCGTCCGGATTGTCGTAGCGCCCGATGGTGTCGAAGGCGAACTCGTTGGCGCCACCGTGCTTCGGCCCCTTGAGCGCGCCGATCGCGCCGGCTACCGCCGAATACATGTCGGAGCCCGTGCCGGCGATGACGCGCGCGGTGAACGTGGACGCGTTGAACTCGTGTTCGGCGTAGAGGATCAGAGAGGTATGCATCGCCCGCTCCCAAAGCGCCGACGGCTTCTTGCCGTGCAGGAGGTGCAGGAAATGACCGCCGATCGAATCGTCGTCGGTCTCGACTTCGAT
>JBGQGT010000175.1:0-5530 GCA_041497595.1 Gammaproteobacteria bacterium | reverse complement strand
TGCAAGACGTCGGAATACAAGGTGTACGCGTACGGCACCCGCAGCGGAACATGGACGAATGCTCGCGAACCCAAATGGCAGGGCGTTGGCAGCACCACGGCCAATTTCCGCTACTCGCTATGGGTTGACTATCTGTGCGATAGCGAGGCCGTCGGAGGACGAAACGCGAAAGATCTGATTGCCAGGCTCAAGGGCGATCCGCTGAACAATTTCGATCTGAAGGAGCGGTAGGCTGCCTGCGGGTGCACGTTGCTGTTGTTACGGCAACACCAAATTGTAGTTCCGACACGCCCTGCGAGCTTAACCTGAGCGCCAACTGCGATCAGGTTAGCCTTCACTGCAATCGTGTGCTGCTAGAGCAGCACAAGATTGTGGCTCCGGCCGCACCTGCGGCGCTTAACGTCGGCTACGCAGACATTAGCCTACGCCGCAACCTCGCTTGCTGATTACAGCAGGACTAAGTTGTAGTTCCGGCACGCCCTGCGAGCTTAACCTGAGCGCCAACTGCGATCAGGTTAGCCTTCACTGCAATCGTGTGCTGCTAGAGCAGCACAAGATTGTCTCGATGGATCAGTTCCGGTTCGTCGACGTAGCCCAGCCGCGCTTCGATTTCGTGGCTGGGAGCCTTGAGGATACGGCGGGTTTCCGCCGAGCCGTAGTTCACCAGCCCGCGGGCGATTTCGTTGCCTTGCGGATCGAGGCAGCTCACCACTTCCCCGCGCTCGAATTCCCCAGTGAGTTCGTATACGCCGATCGGCAGCAGGCTTTTGCCGTCCAGCTTCAGTGCCCGCACCGCGCCGTCGTCGAGCTTGAGCTTGCCGCGCACCTGCAGATGATCGGCCAGCCACTGCTTGCGGGCGGCGAGCGTCATGGTATCGGCGATCAACTGGGTGCCGATGGCTTCGCCCGCGGCGAGTCGCACCAGGACATCCGGCTCCCCTCCCGAAGCGATGATGGTGGCGGCGCCGCTGCGCGCCGCGCGCCGGGCCGCAAGCACCTTGGTGAGCATGCCGCCGCTGCCGAGATGGCTGCCCACGCCGCCCGCCATTTTTTCCAGGTTGGGATCGTCTGCCCTGGCTTCGCTGATCAATTCCGCATCCTTGTGCCGGCGCGGATCCTTGGTGTACAGGCCGGACTGGTCGGTGAGGATCACCAGGGCATCGGCCTCGATGAGATTGGTCACGAGCGCCGCCAGGGTGTCGTTGTCGCCGAAGCGGATCTCGTCGGTCGCGACGGTGTCGTTCTCGTTGACGATCGGGATGACGTTGAGCTCGAGCAGCGTGCGCAGCGTTGAGCGTGCGTTCAGATAGCGCTTGCGGTGGGACAGATCCTCGTGGGTCAGCAGGACCTGTGCGGTGTGCATGCCGTGCTTGCGGAAGCACGACTCGTAGGCTTCGACCAGCCCCATCTGCCCTACCGCAGCGGCGGCCTGCTGTTCGTGCAGTGCATGTGGGCGGCGCTTCCATCCCAGGCGCTTCATGCCTTCGGCGACTGCGCCGCTGGAGACCAGCACGACCTGCTTCTTGCGATGCCTGAGCTCCGCGATCTGCTCCGCCCAGCGCGCGAGCGCGGCGTGGTCCAGCCCCTGGCCTTCATTGGTGACCAGGCTGCTGCCGACCTTGACGACCAGGCGTTGTGCTTCGGCTACGACGGATTTCATGAGATGACAGCAGCGGTCCCGGCGATGTTATTCGGCGTCTTCTGCGACTTCGTCCGGCTCGACGCGGGCATGGTGCTGAAGATGTTCCATGATTGCATAGGTCAGCGCGCGGCAACCTTCTCCGGTGAGCGCCGAGATGATAAAGCTTTTTTCGGGCGCGGCGACGGCGCGCGTATATTCGGACAGGAAAGCCCGGACTTTTTCCTCGCGCTCTTCAGGCGCGATCAGGTCCGCCTTGTTGAGCACCAGCCAGCGCGGCTTGCGATAGAGCGACTCGTCGTACTTGCGCAATTCTTCGACGATCGCGCGCGCGTCGTGCACCGGATCGGCGCCATCGTCGAGCGGCGCCAGGTCCACCAGGTGCAGCAACAGGCGCGTGCGCTGCAGGTGGCGCAGGAACTGATGGCCAAGCCCGGCGCCTTCGGCGGCGCCTTCGATCAATCCGGGGATGTCGGCGACCACGAAACTGCGATTCTCGTCCACGCGCACCACACCCAGGTTCGGGTGCAGGGTCGTAAACGGATAGTCGGCGACCTTGGGACGTGCGGCCGAAACCGAGCGGATGAAGGTGGACTTGCCGGCGTTCGGCAGACCCAGCAGCCCGACGTCGGCGAGTACCTTGAGTTCGAGCTTCAGGGTTCGGCTTTCGCCCGGCTCTCCCGGCGTGCATTGGCGCGGCGCGCGGTTGGTGCTCGATTTGAAATGGATGTTGCCGAGCCCTCCCTGGCCGCCCTTGGCGAGCAGGGCGGTCTGTCCGTCGGCGGACAGATCGGCGAGCACTTCGCGGCTGGCGAGATCGCTGATGACGGTGCCGACCGGCACGCGCAGCGTGATGTCGTCGGCCGCCTTGCCGTAGCAATCCGAACCCTGGCCTTTCCCGCCGTTGCGGGCACGGTGGATGCGCGCGTAGCGGTATTCCACCAGCGTGTTGATGTTGCGATCGGCCACCGCATGGATGCTGCCGCCGCGGCCGCCGTCGCCACCGTCCGGCCCGCCGCGCGGAATGAATTTCTCGCGCCTGAACGAGGCGATGCCATCCCCGCCCTTGCCGGCGTGGACTTCGATGGTGGCTTCGTCTACGAATTTCATATCTCAATAAGTACCATTAGCCGCCAGGATTCTTTTCTATTCGCCCTTGAGGGGTACGCCAAGAACGCCAAGGGAAACCAACAGGAGCTTGAATAGCGAATTGCCGATACCCCTTCACGTGGGTTACCCAAATAGTCTGAGAGTACATACTCCGGTTCACCTCTTAACTTCTTGCTTTTTTGCCAAGGCTGGTTTTTTCTTGGCGCTCTTGGCGCCTTGGCGGCAAAAACAGAAACAAAAAAGCCCTACCGGATCCGATAGGGCTTCTTGCTGAAAGCGGGAAACCTTACGCCGGCATGACGCTGACGACTTTCCTGTTGTCCGGGCCCTTCACCGCGAATGTCACTTTGCCGTCGATCTTGGCAAACAGGGTGTGATCCTTGCCCATGCCGACATTTTCTCCGGCGTGAACCTGGGTTCCGCGCTGGCGCACGATGATGCTGCCTGCCGGGATGACCTCGCCGCCATAGCGCTTCACGCCCAGGCGCTTGGATTGGGAGTCGCGACCGTTGCGCGAGCTGCCGCCGGCTTTTTTGTGTGCCATTTGCTCTGCTCCTTAGCCCGAGATCTTGTCGATCTGGATCTCGGTGTAGTTCTGCCGATGACCGCCGTGCTTACGATAGTGCTTGCGGCGGCGCAACTTGAAGATGTGCACCTTGTCGGCGCGGCCGTGCGCAACAACCGTCGCCTGCACTGTTGCGCCGGCTACCAGAGGTGCGCCGATCGAGACTTTGTCGCCATCGGCGACCATCAACACCTGATCCAGGGTAATCTGGCTGCCCACGTCTGCAGGTATCTGTTCTACCTTGATTTTTTCGCCAGAAGAGACACGGTACTGTTTGCCCCCGGTTTTTATGACCGCATACATGATGGAGCCCTCGATACGCTTTTGAGGAAAGCCGCGCATACTACATAAAAAGAAAGGCTTAGTAAAGCCGATGGAAGGATCGGCGGACGCGGATCAATGTTCCGGTCGCACCCTGTGATGGGGGTGATTGAATCCTTGACACCGGAGCTTTGCGCTTCCTACCATCGCGCACTTTTTATTTTGCAATTCCCAGGCCGGCCACGTGACACCCCACCTCATCGACGATCTCATTGCCGCAGACCTGCGGGCGGTGGACGAGGTCATCCGCAAACGGCTCGTTTCCGAAGTCGTGCTGGTGCGCCAGGTCGCGGACTACATCATCGGCGGCGGGGGCAAGCGACTGCGTCCCGCTCTGGTCATCCTCGCCGCGGGCGCCTGCGGATATACCGGCAGTCACCATTTTCAGTTGGCCGCGGTTGTTGAGTTTATCCATACCGCCACGCTGCTTCACGACGACGTCGTCGACGACTCGCAGATGCGCCGCGGACGCGCCACCGCCAACTCCGCGTTCGGCGACGCTGCCGCCGTGCTGGTCGGCGATTTTCTTTACTCGCGCGCCTTTCAGATGATGGTGCAGGTGCAGAGCATGCGTGTGATGGAGGTGCTCGCCGATGCCACCAATACCATCGCCGAGGGCGAGGTGATGCAGTTGCTGCACGTTCACAACGCCGACGTCACCGAGACCGATTATCTGCGCGTGATCCACTCGAAGACGGCCAAGCTGTTCGAGGCCGCCGGACGCCTGGGCGGCATCCTCGCCGGCGTGCCGCGCGCGCAGGAGGATGCCCTGGCGGAGTATGGCATGCACCTGGGCACGGCATTCCAGCTGGTGGACGACATCCTGGATTATTCGGGCGATCTTGCGCAGACCGGGAAGAATCTTGGCGACGACCTTTCCGAGGGCAAGGCGACGCTGCCGCTCATTCGCGCGATGCACAACGGCGACGCCGTGCAGAGCGCGCTCATCCGCAAGGCCATCGTCGAGGGCGGGCTGAGCGATTTCGGGCCGGTGATGCAGGCGATGCAGGTAACGGGTGCGCTCGAGTACACGCGCCGGCAGGCGGAAGACTCGGCGCGGCGCGCGCGCGAAGCCATTGCCGGACTGCCGCATTCTAAATACAAGGATTGTTTGCTAGAATTGGCGGCCTTTGCGGTGACCCGCAATTACTGAAGCGTTAACGAGACTCACCGTCGGGGTGTAGCTCAGCCTGGTAGAGTACTGCGTTCGGGACGCAGGAGTCGGAGGTTCGAATCCTCTCACCCCGACCATTCCACATCACTCCAATTCGGAGCCCGCGTGGCCAAGTTCCTCCTAGTCATCGCCGTCTTCATCGTGGTGTACCTGTTCCTCCGCAGCTATCGCAGGCGAGGCGAGGCGGCTCCGCCGCCGGCGGCCGCGGCGAAGCACGGGGAGGACATGGTGCGCTGCCGGATCTGCGGCGTGCACCTGCCGAAGAGCGAAGCCGTCACCTCCCGCGGGGAGATTTATTGCAGCAAGGAACATCTCCAGCTGGCCGATCGGGAACGCGGCCGCTGACCTGCGCGTGCCCGCGCCGATGAGCAGAGTCCTCTCCTTTCGCGAGCTCCCGTCGGTCGAGCGCCGCCGGTATGGCGACGCGTTCTGGCGCTCGCTGTTCTATTTCAATGTCTATCGCCTTGCCGTCGCGATCACGCTGATGGCGGCGGTGATGACGTTCGGCGACAGTATTCCCTTCGGCTCCTACAGCCGCAAGACCTTCCTGTACGCGGACATCGGATACATCGTCTTCAGCTTGCTGTCGTTTGCGGCGGTTATTCCGCGCAAGCCGTATTTCACCGTGCAGCTCACGGCGCAGATCTGCGCGGACATTCTCTTCATCGTCCTGCTCATGCATGCGAGCGGCGGGATCGGCAGCGGCCTGGGCCTGCTATTG
>JBGQGT010000174.1:0-5530 GCA_041497595.1 Gammaproteobacteria bacterium | reverse complement strand
GGAGGAGGAAGCGCATTGGGGACCGGGCGTGCAACTATCGTTCTTATGGGTTTCCTTTCTAGCGGTTCTTGTGTAGAACGTCAACAAAATCCAAAACTTGTACGGCCTTCTTGAAGCTCGTCCACACTTCGGCCATCGGCCGGGCTAAAAACAAAATATTAAATTTTTTTGTCGTTTTAGGGTGACAAGCTCATCCAAATTATTGACAACAAAGCACAAAATGTAAATCTATCAAAGTGTTAGATTTGCCTTTTGCCCATATCTTCGTCTAGAGTCAAATCGCAAGCCGCTTTGGGGGGGTCCTGTGGCGGCCTATTACACAACCTAAATCCACTCGCACAGGAGAATCAAAAATGGACATGAATATCCCACAGGCAATACTAAAAGTCCCAGCATCGACTGGCGCCGAGCCTGCCGGGGAAGCGACCGAGTACTTTTTCTCGGAACAGCTGTCAGCTTTCTTCGACCGGGAACAACACGCAATGTGGTTGCGCTGGAATCCGACGCCGAGGCCCAATTTCAATCCCGACCTGCTGCGCGACCTGGACCGCTATTGCCGTTTCATCACCCACACCGGGGGCGAAGTGGATTGTGGAGGTGAGAGTGCACCCGTCGAATACGCGATCCTGGCGTCCAGGGTGCCCGGCGTGTTCAATCTCGGCGGCGACCTCAGCCTTTTCACCAAGCTGATCGACAATCAGGACCGCGACGGCCTGCTCGGCTATGGCAAGGCCTGCGTGGATGTCCTGTACCGCAATTACATCGGCCATGAGTTGCCGATCACCACGATCTCGTTGATCCAGGGCGAATGCCTGGGTGGCGGGTTCGAGGCGGCGCTGTCGTCCGATGTGCTGGTCGCGGAGCGCCAGGCGCGCTTTGGCTTTCCGGAGATCCTGTTCAACCTGTTCCCGGGGATGGGGGCCTATTCCTTCCTGGAGCGGAAGGTGGGCAAGCTTGCGACCGAGAACCTGATCACCAGTGGCAAGATGTACAGCGCCGATGATATGCTGGCAATGGGGGTAGTGGATCTGGTCGTCGACCAGGGTCGGGGTGAAGCGGAAATCGCCGGCTTCATCCGGTCCCGCAGCCGCAGCCGCAACGCCATGGCCGGCCTCGCCGCCGTGCGCAGGCGCGTCCACAAGCTCGATTACGAGGAACTGATCGGCGTGGTCGAGGTGTGGGTCGACACGGCGCTGAACCTGAGCCATCGCGATCTCAAGCTGATGCAGCGGCTGATTTCGCGGCAGAACGACCTCACCACGGGCGTGCGCCAGGACGAACCGGGCGTCGCCAAGCACCTGCACTGATGCGCCGGCGCGTTGGGTTTGCCGGCCCGACCAACCGGCATCAATGGAGTACGAGGCGCGCAATGGCGCACGAACTTCCCGAATATTCGATTCAGGAAGCCGCGGCAAAGCTCGGCATCCCGGTGCAGAAACTCAGGCGCTGGGACACCCAGGGCGTGCTGGTGGCCCGCCGCACCGACGGCGGTCACCGGCGTTATGCGCGCGAGATCATCGACGGCCTGGCCGGTTCGGCCCTGGTAGCCGGCAGCGACAAGCACGAAGCGGAAAAGTACGAAGACGAACTGGCGGCCGCGCGCAGGACGCTCAGGGAAAAGCGCCGCATCATCCAGTTGCTGCTGGAGAGCGAGTCACGCTACCGCGACCTGGTGGAGACTTCCCACGACCTGATCTGGACCACCGACGCGCTGGGCCGTTTCACCTACCTCAACAACGGCTGCGTGGACATATTCGGCTTGCAGCAGAAGGACCTGATCGGCCGCTGCTTTTTCGATTTCGAAGCAGGTCTGTCCCACGTTTCCAATCGCCGCTTCCTGTCCACGCTGCGCAGGAACGGGGAGGTCAAGAACTACCTCACCCACCTCATATCCGCCGACGGCAACGACCGCTGGGTGGGAATCAACGCCCGCACCTCCTATGACGACAACGGCGCAATCATCGGCGTGCGCGGCACCGCGCGCAACGTCACCGAGCAGCACAAGGCAGCGCTCGAAATCGAACGCTTCGCCACCCACGATACGCTCACCGGTTTGCCCAACCGGGTTTCGCTGCAGAAAGTGCTGGACGCCGCGCTTGCAGACGGCGAAAAAGGTTCGGTGCTGCTCCTGGACATCGATCACTTCAAATACATCAACGATAACTTCGGCCACCGCTCCGGCGACCAGTTGATCATCGGCATCGGCGGACTGCTCAAGGACGTGGTGAAAGACGAGAACGCGCAGGTTTTCCGCCTGGGCGGCGACGAATTCGCACTGCATCTGCCGGATGCGCTGCGCGCCGAGGCCGCACAGGTCGCCGAACGCGCGCTCACCGCGCTGCGCCACTACAAGTTCCAGTTGGGCGACCAGGGCTGTCTGTCGACGTTGACCGCCTCGGCCGGCGTGGTGGCCTATCCGTTCCACGGCAACGACGTGGCATCGCTGCTCGCCAACGTGGATATCGCCATGTACCAGGCGAAGGACAACGGCCGCAACCGCGTCGTGCTGCACGACCACAATCCGGACGACCTGCGCAGCACCCACAGGCGCGTGCACTGGGCGCGGGAACTGCGTGAAGTGCTGGACGAGGACCGCGTGCTGCTTTACTCGCAGCCGGTGGTCAGACTCGCCGACCAGAAAGTCGTTCACCACGAAGTGCTGGTACGCATCCTCGACCGCAGCGGCAATATCGTCCTGCCGGGACAGTTCATCGAAGTAGCCGAGTCGCTCGGCATGGCCCAGGAAATTGACCTGCGCGTGGTCGCCAAGGTCCTGGAAGTCCTGAAGCAGCCGCAGATGCGCGGCCAGAAGATGCGCTACTTCGTGAACCTGTCGCGCGTGAGCCTCTCCGACCAGCAGTGGGTGCGGCGCTTCCAGGGCATGCTCGCCGCCGCACCGGTGGATCACGATCAACTGGTGTTCGAGATCACGGAAACCGCGGCGATGGCGGAAGTGGGCGTCACGCAGGAGTTCATCTCGCAAATGAAGATACTGGGCTGCCGCTTTGCGCTCGACGATTTCGGGGCGGGGTTCAGCTCGTTCTATTTCCTCAAGCGCTTCGAGGTGGACTACCTGAAGATCGACGGCAACTTCATTCGCGGCCTGGGCAGCGACGAATCTAATCGCCTGTTCGTGCGCGCCTTGTGCGATGTGGCGAAGGGACTCAACAAACAGGTGATCGCCGAGTGGGTCGAGAACCAGGAAGTGTTGAAAATCCTGATCGAGATGGGCGTGCAGTACGGACAGGGCTTCGTGTTCGGGCACCCGCAGCCCTTCCCGGCGTCAGCCGGCGCGGAGCAGCAGGCAGCCAAACTCGCCTGATCCCGCCGGGGTTTTCTACCAGGCTTCCCGGAGAATTTTCTCGGCCCAGAACAGGCCGAGGATGGTTTTCGTGTCGCTGATGCGTCCGCGGCGAACCCAGTCCAGCCCCTCTGCAAGCGGCAACCGCAACGTCTCCAGAAACTCGCCTTCGTCGAGTTGTGCGCCCTTGAATTCAAGCTTGCGCGCCAGGAAGAAGTCGATGGTCTCGTTGGAGTACCCGAGGCAGGGATGCAGACGGCCGAGCTCGCGCCACTCCGCCGCCACGTAACCCGTCTCCTGCTGAAGCTCGCGCCTGGCGGTTTCCAGCGGCGGCTCGTTTGGCTCGAGCTTGCCGGCGGGCAGTTCGTAGCAATGGCTTCCGACCGGATAGCGGAACTGGCGCTCGAGCAGCACCGAGTCGTCGTCGAAGATCGGCAGGATCAAGGCGGCTCCGGGATGCAGGACGTATTCGCGCCGGGCATGGCTGCCGTCCGGCAACCTGACCTCGTCCTCGTTCACCTGCAGCAGGCGGCCGCGGTAGGCCTTCTGCGAGGAAATCTTCTTCTCGGTGAAATCCGTACTCACAGGGAAAGCTGTATTGCGCGTTCGCATATGGCCAGCAGCGAGCCCGGCGCCAATCCCAACGCCAGCACTGCAAGGCCGTTGGCCGACATCAATACCCGGATGTCGGCGCGCGGGTCAATCGGCGCCGCGTCGGTCGGCGCATCGAAGTACATCAACTTGACGATGCGCAGATAGTAGAACGCGCCGATGAGCGAGAACAGCACGGCCACCACGGCGAGCCAGATGTAACCCACCGACAGCACCGCCTGCAGCACGAACAGCTTGGCCCAGAATCCCATGGTGGGCGGGATGCCCGCCATCGAGAACATCAGCAGCATCATGATGAAGGCGTACCAGGGGTCGCGTTGGCTGAGGCCCTTGAAGTCCTCCAGGTTCTCCGCCTCGAAGCCCTGGCGCGACAGCAGCAGGATCATGCCGAAAGTGCCCAGTGCCATCAGCACGTATATGACGGCGTAGAACATCGCCGCGCCGAATCCCTCGAGCGTACCGCTGAGGATGCCGAGCAGCAGGAAACCCATGTGCGAAATGGTCGAATAGGCCAGCATGCGCTTCAGGTTGGTCTGCGCGATCGCGGTGATGTTGCCGATCGCGAGGGAGGCCACCGCCAGGAGCACCAGCATCTGCTGCCATTCGACGAGCAATTGCTGCATGCCCAGCGCCTCGACCAGCAGGCGCATGATGAACGCGAACGCCGCCAGCTTGGGCGCGGTTCCGATGAGCAGGGTCACCGCCGTCGGCGCGCCGTGATAGACGTCGGGCACCCACATGTGGAACGGCACGGCGCCCAGCTTGAAACCGATGCCGGCAACCACGAACACCAGCCCGAAAATCAGGATGGTTGGAATGGCATCACCGTCGAATATGCGCTGCGCCACTTCGGTGACCTCCAGCGATCCGGTGGCGCCGTAGATCATCGACATGCCGTAGAGCAGCATGCCGGAGGCCAGCGCGCCGAGTACGAAGTACTTCATCGCCGCCTCGGTGCTGTTGCCGGAATCGCGCGGCAGCGCCACCATGGCATACAGGGACAGCGACAGCAGCTCCAGCCCCAGGTAAAGCACCAGAAAGTGATTCGCCGAGATCATCACCATCATGCCGAGCGTGGCGAACAGCGAAAGCACGAAGAACTCGCCGCGATACATGTCGCGCGCGGCAATGTAGGCGCGCGAGTAGGCCAGCATGACTGCCACCGTCAGGCAAACCGCGATCTTGAGCACGTCCGCCATCGGGTCGTCCACGAACATGCCGTTGAAAGTGTAGGCGACATCTTCCCCGCCCATGACAAACACCAGCACCGCGGTGCCGATCAGCGACAACTGGCTCAGCGCATAGGTCCAGACCCGATGGGCATCGGACAGAAACAGGTCCACCACCAGAATGACGCAGACCATCGTCAGCAGGATGATCTCGGGAGCCGCCAGCAGAAAATCGGGAATCTCGTATTCCATAAATTCAGGGCCGAGGGACGAGGGACGATGGACGAGCAAAAAGCGCAACGGCGGAATTTTTGGCCTCCCTCGCCTCTCGTCCCTCGTCCCTCGCCCCTGTTTTCATAATTTGCTCTGGTTTGCCAGCGTCAGCAGTTCGTTGACCGAAGTATGCAGCACCGCGGCGAAAGGCTGCGGATACAGCCCCATTGCCAGC
>JBGQGT010000173.1:0-5530 GCA_041497595.1 Gammaproteobacteria bacterium | reverse complement strand
GCGATCAGCGCGATGACGCCGATGGCAATGAAGGCATAGCGCTGCAGGATGCACAGCGGGCAAGGTTCAATCCCCTGTGCGTGCTGGAGATACAGCCCGAAGCCGATCAGTCCGCCGCAGACCAGGAAAATCCCCGTGTAAACCAGGCGTGAATTCATCATCAGATCCTTGCCAATGCCTGATCGAGGTCCGCGATCAGATCGTTGATGTCCTCGATGCCGACCGACAGCCGCACCAGGTTGTCGGTGATGCCGAGCCTGGCGCGAAGTTCCACCGGCAGCGAGCCGTGGCTCATGGTGACCGGATGCCCGACCAGGCTTTCCACGCCACCCAGGCTTTCGGCGAGCGTGAACACCTTGCAGGCTTCCAGCGCCCGGCGCACGCCAGCCATGTCGGTTTTGAGATAGACAGCGATCATGGCGCCGAAACCGTTCATCTGTTTCGCCGCCAACAGGTGTTGAGGGTGGCTGGGCAGTCCGGGGTAGATCACCCGCTCGACTTGCGGATGCGACTGCAGCCAGCTTGCAAGGTGCATGGCATTGCCGCAGTGTTGCTTCATGCGCAGCGGCAGCGTCTTGACCCCGCGCAGCGCAAGAAAACTGGAGAACGGGTCGAGGATGGAGCCGATGGCGTTCTGCATGAACTCCAGTTTCTCGACGAGGTCCTTGCGTTCCCTGACCACCACGATGCCGCCGACCATGTCCGAGTGTCCGTTGATGTACTTGGTCACCGAATGAACCACGAGGTCGATGCCGAGATCGAGCGGCCGCTGCACGAAAGGCGACGCGAAGGTGTTGTCCACGACGGTGAGAACTCCGCGCTCCTTGCCGATCTTCGCGATGTGCGCGAGGTCGGTGACCTTGAGCAGCGGGTTGGAAGGCGTCTCGACCCAGATCATTTTCGTGTCCGGCTGTAACGCCTTTTCCAGAGAGCCGGCCACGTTGGGGTCGGAATAACTCACCTTGAGTCCCATCGAGCGCTTACGCACGCGTTCGAACAGGCGCCAGCTGCCGCCGTACATGTCATCGACCGCGACCATGTGGCTGCCTGCATCCAGCAATTCCAGCACCGTGGCGCTGGCGGCAAGTCCCGAAGCGAACGCAAAGGCCTGAATGCCGCCCTCCAGGTCCGCGATGCAGCGCTCGAAGGCGTGGCGCGTGGGATTCTGGGTGCGCGCGTACTCGTAGCCGCCGTGCACACCCGGGGAACTCTGCTTGAAGGTGGAGGTGGCATAAATCGGCGTCATCACCGCGCCGGTGGTCGGCTCGGGCGACTGGCCGGCATGGATGGCGCGGGTGGCGAAGCCTTGCTTGTCCTGATTGTTCTTCATTCCCGAATCTTACCTTTTGTTTCGCCTTCTGGATGTTCCCTTAGTAGCCATGTCACGCATCGAAAAAAAACGCTTACCACGGGGGACACGGGGATATGGGGGAAAGCAAAGGCAAATGCTTTCGACGCAAAGGACGCAAAGAAATGCAAGAACTCCCTTGTTTTTCCCCGTGTCCCCCGTGGTGAATGTTTTGCTTTGGACGCTTCAGGGAGCGCGATTGCGCAGATGATTCAAAACGTCCATGCGGGTGATCAGGCCGTAGAACTTGCCGTTGTCGACGACGATGGCGACGTGGCCCTTGTTGAACGCCTCCGTCAATTGCGTCAGCGGCGTCTTCAGGCCGACGGTCTCGATGCGCTGGGTCATCGCCGAGCGCACCGGTTCGCGAAAGCGTCCCAGGTTTTCCTGCGTTGCGGTGAGCAGATCCCACTCGTCCACGATGCCCACCACTTTGCCATCGTCGAGCACCGGAAGCTGCGAAATGTCGTAGAGCTTCATGCGCGCATACGCGGTCATCAGCTTGTCGTCGGGGCCGACGGTCACAGTGGCGTGTTCTTCGTGGCGGCGCGTGATCAGGTCGCGCAGGTCGCCGTACTGTTCGCGTTTGATGAAGCCCTGGTCCATCAGCCAGTAATCGTTGAACACCTTCGACAGGTACTTGTTGCCGCTGTCGCAGACGAAGCTCACGACCCGCCTGGGCTGGGTTTGTTCGCGGCAGTAACGCAGCGCCGCGGCGATCAGCGTGCCCGATGAAGAACCGGCGAGGATGCCTTCTTTTTTCAGCAGGTCGCGTACGGTCGTGCAGGCCTCTTGATCGCTGATCGAGTAGGCCTTCCTGACGCGGGAGAAATCGGCGATCGGCGGGATGAAATCCTCGCCGATGCCCTCGACGATCCAGCTGCCCGCTACGCCGACCTTGCCGGTGCGGACATATTCGGCGAGCACCGAGCCCACCGGATCGGCCAGAACCATCTCTGTTGCGGGCGAGACCTTGGCGAAATAGCGCGATAGCCCCGTCATGGTGCCTGCCGAGCCGACGCCGCACACCACGGCGTCCACTTTGTAATCCATCTGTTCCCAGATTTCCGGACCGGTGGTGGTCTCGTGCGCATGGGGATTCGCGGGATTGCCGAACTGGTTCACGAAAAACGAATCAGGCGTTTCCCGGGCCAGGCGCTCGGCCATGTCCTGGTAGTACTCGGGGTGGCCCTTGCCGACATCGGAGCGGGTGAGCATGACCTCCGCGCCCATCGCCTTGAGATGGAAGATCTTCTCGCGGCTCATCTTGTCCGGCACCACCAGGATCAGACGATAGCCCTTCAGTGTGGCGACCAGCGCGAGGCCAAGACCGGTGTTGCCGGCGGTGGCCTCAATGATGGTTCCGCCGGGCTTGAGTTTGCCGTCCTTCTCCGCGGCGGCGATCATCGACAGGCCGATACGATCCTTGATCGAGCCCCCGGGATTCTGGCTTTCCATCTTCAGGAACAGACGGCATTTGCCCGCATCCATGCGGGTCACTTCGACCAGCGGCGTGTTTCCGATCAGGTCCAGTATTTTCTGTGCGGGCACGGTGGGGTTCCTCCAGAGCCACGATCAGCGCCAATGTGACACGAGTGTAACCCGGGACCGTACTTTTCCGACGCGCGGTGTGACATGCCGTCGAAGGCCGTTCAGCCTTCGTACTGCAGCACGTGCATGCCCGCATTCCAGTCGCTCACATACATCAGCCCCTCAGGCGTGACGTACGCGTCGCAGGTCTTTGCTGCGAGCGCGATGTTCGGCCGCGGGTCGATCAACCGCCCGGGAGCCGGCGGAATCCAGGAGGCGATTTCCTTCGGGGCGAATGCGTCCTTGATGTCGAACACACGTACCCCGGCGTTGTTGTAGGTTGCGAAGATGATTTCCTCGCTGCGGAAGGACCCTGGCCGGTTCTCGTGCAGGTTGTGCGGACCGAACACGCCCAGCGAGCAATAGTCGCGGTCTTTCGGTGTGGGCAACGTGGCGATCGGCACCGGGTTCTCCGGCGCGCGCACATCCACTACGAAGGTGTGGAACGTTCCCTTTTCGCATTTTTCAGCGTTGGCCTCGTCCGCCACGACCGCAAGGCCGCGTCCCGGCAATGGCAGTGGCGTGTGCGTACCGCCGGGAAAAGGCGGTGACCAGTTGATGTGCGAGAGCAGCTTGGGTTTGGTCGGGTCGTTGATATCGTGGATGGTGAACCCGCCATCGCGCCAGGCGGCGTAGCCGCGATCGCCCGCGGTGATCATGTGATGCAAAGCGACGCGGCGGCCCTTGGGCAGCGCCGATGTCTCGCCGCCGGACCGATGCATGCCGGGCAGCCACCAGCGCGAAACGATTTCCGGCTTGGTGATGTCTTGCAGATCGACGATGCACAGGATGTGATCCGTGTAGCCGTCAAAATGCGCGGAAACGAAGGCGTAGCGCCCGCCCGGCCACCACAGCCGATTGACGCCGAAGCCGGGCATTTCGAGAAATGCGATCTCCTTCATCTCCATGGGGCGGGAGATGTCGTGGATGCTCAGGCCAGAACGGAATGTCTTGCGGTTGGTGATGCTGTCGGCGAGCGCGTTCTCGAAATAGCCGCGCATGCTGTCGTAGGACTGCATGGCGACGATGTTCGCGCCGTTGGCAAGCAGCAGCAGATCGTCCGCCACCTGCAGGTGATGCGTCCGGGTGTTGACGCCCGCGGTGAAGAAGCCGACGGGCTTCAGGTGCCGCGGCTCCGCGGCGTCGAGAATGGTCACACCATCGCTGAACATGTGGCCGACATAGACATGGCGACGGTTGACCATGACCTGTACGCCGTCGGGGCGACCGCCCTGATCGCTGTAGGACAGGTGCCGGATGCGGCGCCCGATGCCTTGCGGCGGAACGGGCGCGTCCGAAGCGGCGCGCGATCCGCGCGGCAGGCACGCCAGCGCAGTCAGACCGAGCAGACCCGTCAAGTGTGCGCGGCGAGCCATGTTGGTCATGCTGTCACGTATCGGTCCATCGACGAACCAGATCGCTGGTTAAGCCCGCGTAGACGTCCTCGTTGCGGTTGCGGATGTGTCGTTCATGCTGGTACTACGACGACCCGTTCCGCACGCGGACTTACTGTCCGCTCTCGACGACGCGCTTCAAGCTCTCCAGCCCGGTCTTGTAGATCCCGTTGTAGAAGTCCGTCATCGACTTGTCATCCTGCCCAGGCGGCGGGTCGATCGAGTAGTCCAGGCGCTTGAAATGTGCGCTCCACTCGACGATGCTCGTCCTGTCGCGCGCGTCCTTGACGCTCAGTACCGGAAAGTAGTCGCTCGCCATGACTGCCCCGTCCACGTAGGTGTAGGCCATGCGCATGGCCTGCGGATCGTGGTCCAGCAGCCGCTCCGTGACCTTCGTGCCGTTTCGTCGCGTGATCAGGCGGATCGCGCCGACTTGGTTGTTCGTGCCGATCACGATCTCGCTGCGCTCGACGAGCGGCAGCCAGCGCGGCGATCCGTTGAAGTCCCCGACCACTGCCCATACTGCCACCGGCGGTGCGTTGATGCGGATCGACTGGCTTGCCGTCAGTTCGACCGCTTCCGCGCCCAATGCCTGAGCCGCGAACCAGGCGAGCGCCGTCAGCACAGCTGTCAAGACGTTCTTCATGGCTTTCCTCCCGATCCTGGCGCCGCGAGGCCGCGGCCCTTGAGTTTGTCCGAAACCTCATAGGCGCTCAAAGGTATCGGAACGTCAACCGTATCACGGTTTTGGAATAGGGCTCAAGGCAAGGTATCGAGCTAGGGCGCGAGAGATCCCAGGTACGCCGATAGGTTGACAATATCTTCGTCAGTCAGCCTGTCAGCGGCAGGCTTCATCAGTGCGGCCTCGGCGCCGTTTCGCGTCCCATCTCTGAAGCGGTAAAGCTGGCGCGCGATGTAGATCGGATGAACGCCAGTGAGTCTCGGCACATTGCCCACCCCTCTCAGGTCCGGGCCGTGACAAATCGCGCACGGAACCGTTCTGCCACCGCCGCCGGTCTCGGCGAGTTCCTTGCCTTTTACGATGCTCCCGACGGGGACGTAGGCGATGAATCCAGAATTCGGATCGCGCAAGCGCGCTCGCGGCTGATCCTCGGGGACGGTAATGATGCGATTGCCGATCGGTTCGGTGCCGCCACCCGGTTCAACGAAGCGCATCCGACCATCGCCCAGGAACGTC